>JABXIR010000148.1 GCA_013372965.1 Gammaproteobacteria bacterium | reverse complement strand
CGAATTTCCTGAAAGCATAGGACGTCGGGGCTGTTTTTCTCAACCCAGTCCCATAAACCTTTGCGGTTCGCTGAGCGAAGACCATTACAGTTTAATGAAGTGATTTTTACTGGCATTAACTCTGCACCGATTTAAGTAATGCGATCACGTCGTCGTGGTGAGTTTTCGTTTTGAACTTATTCAGCACGGTGTGAAGCTTTCCATCTGGAGAAATAAGGAATGTCGTGCGGTGGATTCCGTCGTACTCTCGCCCCATAAATTTCTTAAGGCCCCAGACACCATAGGATTCGGCTACTGCGTGATCTTCATCAGACAATAAATCAAAATTTAATGCGTCACGCTCGGTAAACTTTGTCAGGCGTGTTACGGCGTCAGGACTAATCCCTACTGCAACGGCGTTTAACGCTTCTAGTTCTGCCTTGTGATTACGAAGCTCACACGCTTGAGTGGTACAACCGGGAGTCATCGCTTTCGGGTAAAAATACAACACTAACCATTTACCCGAATAATCTGCCAGTGTGCGAGTATCGCCATCTTGGTTTTGCAGAGAAAAATTAGGTGCAGCAGCGTTGAGTTCAGGGTATTTCATAGCTTCTCCTATTGGCAGACAAAAACGGCGAGCTTAGCTCGCCGTTTTTAAAAGTGTGGTATCGACTCGATTAGAAGCGAGACGTATCCACCGCGTTTTCGTCAGTGTTTAGGCCTCGCGCGTTGAGTTCACGACGTTCGCGAATCGCAATGACGACGTTCTCGACGTGCGCTGCTGTTTCTTGTGGTAGCAGTGCTGCTACGGCGTCACGCTCTTCAACGAGTTCTTGCTCTGATGCCTTCATCTTGTCAGTGATGAACTCATTTAGCTCAAGGCCTTGAACGATTTCGTATCGACCGAAGGCGCAACGAACAGGGAATGAGTAGATGATACCTTTGGCGATGCCGTACGAACCGTCTGATGGAACAGCCATAGAAACCCAGTCGCCATCGAACGTACCAAGTGCCCAATCACGCATATGGTCGATTGCCGCTTGTGCAGCTGACGCTGAGCTAGATGAACCACGTGCATCGATAATTGCTGCACCACGCTTTTGAACCGTCTCAATGAACGTGTCTTTGTACCAGTCTTCGCCGATCAGATCGACCGCGTCGAAACCCGATACAGATGCATGGTAAAGGTCTGGAACCTGAGTCACCGAGTGGTTGCCCCAAATTGTGACGTTACTAATAGTCGCCGTTGAGTAACCCGTGCGGTTCGCCGTTAAGCCAACAGCGCGATTGTGATCTAAGCGCGTCATTGCAGTGAACTGAGATGGATCGATATCCGGTGCGTTACGAGCGGCAATAAGTGCGTTTGTATTTGCAGGATTACCAACGACAAGAACCTTGATGTCACGGCTAGCAACATCATTGATCGCTTTGCCTTGCACCGAGAAAATCGCAGCGTTTGCTTCAAGAAGGTCTTTGCGCTCCATACCCGGGCCACGTGGGCGCGCGCCTACGAGGAATGCATAATCAGCGTCTTTGAATGCTACGGTTGGATCATCCGACAGAACAACACCTTGGAGTAACGGGTAAGCACAATCCTGAAGCTCCATTGCAACGCCTCGAAGTGCGTCCATTGCTGGAGTGATTTCAAGGAGCTGAAGAATGACCGGCTGATCAGTACCAAGTACCTCACCGGCTGCGATTTTGAAAAGAAGGCTGTATGAAATGCCACCGGCTGCTCCGGTAACTGCAATACGAACTGGTTGTTTCACGTTTGACTCCATCATTCGTCACGTTAAATAGACGGCGCCTATGTTAACAGGAACGCCAAAAAATTCACTAAAAGTTATTAGCTTGGATATGCGTCTGCTAAACCGCTGTAGAGACGATCTTTAAACTGAGCGTCGCGTGAGTCTAGCTCATCGCATAGTTCTACGAGAACCTCGTTGTCTTCGCGACCGTTCCAGACCTTAATGTATTCACCGGTTTTATATCCGTAATCTTGTCGAAAAATATTCAACACGTTCTTACCAATGTACCCGACATAGATATCTTCTGAAGACAAACCAATAGAGTAGGCTAATTCGACGAAACGGTTGAGATTAAAATGCTTCGTTTGGAGTGTGTCGAGTGTAAATTCTTCGAGCAACAGCTTGAAATCACCCGATTCGGTTGCCTTTGGCCAATGTGCGCTTAACACTTTGGCCAACGCTTGGATGTTATCATGCTGGACGATGAGATCGGATAAGCCGAAATGCAAAATGTCGATCAACTCGAGCTTAACTTGCTCAAAGTCGCACTCTTGGTGTTTCCACCACTTCCAACCATAGTGATCGAGCATCTCAGCACATTCGACCCAAATCGCACGGTACCATTCGTGGTTACGTTCACGCCAATCTGAGTTGACCTTACTATTCATTGCATCTTGCATTTCGAGTAGCGTTAATAGTTGGTGCTGTTCCACGACAGTAAGTTCCTTGAGTGTTTTTATTTGAGCGCTATTTTAGCCTAATTCGAGCAAAAACTCACCATCGATATACGCCCTACTTCGTATAATCCGAGCCTCAAAAAAAATCGTAAGTTTCAATGGTTTACAGGTGGAAACTTGCTGTTATAATGACGCCGTTTTCAGCAAGAAGACAGTTTTCGGGGTATAGCGCAGCCTGGTAGCGCGCCTGCTTTGGGTGCAGGATGTCGGGAGTTCAAATCTCTCTACCCCGACCATTTTTTCTTGGGTTAAATACAGCTCTGCTGTAAGAGTCTACTCACTCTACCCATCTGAGTTTTTCGGGGTATAGCGCAGCCTGGTAGCGCGCCTGCTTTGGGTGCAGGATGTCGGGAGTTCAAATCTCTCTACCCCGACCATTTTTATTTCCTTCAAATGTTCTATTTCGTTCGCTTTCAATCCGTTAGAACCGTTAGCCGCCTTCGTGAAAGTTTCACGCTATTGCTTCGCCTAAGTAGGCTGGTTTGTAAATGTTGTGAATGCTGCAGGCAAAAAAAAGCACCCTTCTGGGTGCTTTTTCGTGTGCAACAGACGTTAAATCTTCGATTCAAACTCTGGCACCGCATCGAACAAATCAGCGACAAGACCGTAATCTGCTACTGAGAAGATCGGGGCTTCTTCATCTTTGTTGATGGCCACAATTACCTTAGAGTCTTTCATACCAGCCAAGTGCTGAATCGCGCCACTGATACCGACGGCAATGTAGAGGTCTGGGGCAACAATCTTACCGGTTTGACCTACCTGCATGTCGTTTGGTACAAAACCAGCATCGACGGCTGCACGTGATGCACCGACAGCGGCACCCAGTTTATCTGCCACTTTATAAAGCATTTCGAAGTTGTCGCCATTTTGCATACCGCGGCCGCCTGAAACAACGATGCTCGCTGCAGCAAGTTCTGGACGATCTGACTTCGCCAGCTCTTCACCAGCAAACTCTGCGTTCGTGGCAGCATGAACGTTGCCATGTGCCTCAATTGAAGCCGAACCACCCTCGGCAGCTGCAGCATCGAATGCTGTCGTACGAACAGTCATGACCTTCTTAGCGTCGATCGACTTAACGGTTGCGATAACGTTGCCCGCGTAAATAGGACGTTTAAAAGTGTCACCTGATTCAACGGAGATAATATCCGAGATCATTTGAACATCTAAAAGCGCAGACGCACGAGGCAGAACGTTTTTGCCAGTTGTAGTTGCAGCAGCCAAAATGTAATCAAAAGCTGCACCTACTTCGGCAACGAGTGGAGCGACTGATTCGGCAAGTTGGTGACCGTAAGCCGCATCATCGGCAACAATCACCTTCGAAATACCCGCTACTGAGGCTGCTTGATTCGCCACTTCTGCACAGTTCTCGCCCGCGACTAAAATGGTGATATCGCCACCAATCTTGTTGGCAGCGTCGACCACATTAAGAGTGGCTGGGTTTAGTTGAGCATTGTTGTGCTCTGCAATGACTAAAATACTCATATTAGATCACCTTCGCTTCGTTCTTTAGCTTCTCAACCAATGCATCAACATCGGCTACCTTAATGCCTGCGCTACGCTGTGCTGGAGGCTCAACACCGACTAACTGTACGCGTGCTTCGACATTAACCCCGAGATCCTCAGGCGTTTTTGTGTCGAGTGGCTTACGCTTAGCTTTCATAATGTTTGGAAGCGACGCATAACGAGGCTCGTTGAGGCGTAGGTCTGTTGTTACAACCGCAGGAAGCGACAGCTTTACGGTTTGTAAGCCGCCGTCAATTTCACGAGTTACCGACACGCTGCCATCAGCGATAGCAACTTCGGAGGCAAACGTGCCCTGTGGCATGCCTGTGAGCGCCGCAAGCATTTGACCCGTTTGGTTATTATCACCGTCGATTGACTGTTTGCCCATGATGATCAGATCAGGTTTCTCTTCGTCGGCGATCGCTTTTAGCATTTTTGCCACAGTCAGTGGCTGAAGCTCAGCGTCGGTTTCGACGTGAATCGCACGATCAGCACCAAGTGCTAGCGCTGTACGAAGCTGTTCTTGGCAGGGCTTAGCGCCCATAGATACTGCAACGATCTCTGTTGCTGTGCCTTTCTCTTTAAGACGAACCGCTTCTTCCACTGCGATTTCGCAGAATGGGTTAATTGACATTTTTACGTTCGCTAGCTCGACGTTAGTACCGTCGGCCTTTGGGCGAACTTTAACGTTGTAATCAACAACGCGTTTTACCGCAACCAATACCTTCATTTTATAGGACCTACTTGTTGTGAGTCTTTAACACGGAGGTGACTTTAATGGTCGATCCTCGTCGCCTGCAATCACCGATGCGACATAATCGGTGTGAATTATTAAAAAATCAAGTGTATCACTATACGCACTATGCATTAAATTGATTCACTCTATTCTATCAATGTGACTAAAAACGCTGTTATAGTATTGGTTTTTGAAGTCATAACGATGTCCCGAGTAAGACAGCCTCTTGCTCCAATACATAATATCGTTACTATCTAAACAAATTCACCGTGTACAGCGTATAATATGGTGTTGTTATTAATAGTTGCTGGGAGAAAATAGTTCATGGAACGCGAATTTATGGAGTACGACGTAGTGATCGTTGGCGCAGGCCCTTCTGGTTTGTCCGCCGCTATACGTCTTCGCCAACTATGTACCGAAAATAATACTGAACTAAGTGTATGTGTTGTTGAGAAAGGTTCAGAAGTCGGCGCGCACATCGTTTCAGGTGCAGTATTCGAGCCTAAAGCATTGAATGAACTTTTCCCAGATTGGAAAGAACTCGGTGCACCGGTGAATACCGCGGTAAAGCGCGATGACATTTACCTTCTTAAGAATGACCAGAAAGCCTCTAAAGTACCGAATCTTTTCGTGCCAAAAACAATGCACAATTCTGGTAACTACATTATTAGTCTCGGAAACTTGTGTCGTTGGTTAGCCGAACAAGCCGAAAATTTGGGCGTTGAAGTCTTCCCAGGATTTGCCGCCGCTGAAGTACTTTATAATGAAGACGGTTCGGTCAAAGGTGTCGCAACCGGCGATATGGGCGTTAGCGCCGATGGTCAGCAAAAAGACAGTTATATGCCAGGGATGGAGCTCCATGCTAAGTACACCCTCTTCGCGGAAGGCTGTCGCGGTTCACTTGGTAAAGAACTTATCGAGAAATTTAATCTCGATGAAGGTAAGGAAGCTCAGCACTACGGTATTGGTATTAAAGAAATTTGGGACGTCCCTGCAGATCAGCATGAAGAAGGTCTCGTAGTACATACAGCAGGATGGCCACTCGCCGAAAACGGCGCTCATGGCGGATCTTTCCTCTATCACATCGAAAACAATCAAGTTGTACTTGGTTTAATTACAGATTTAAGCTACCAAAACCCTTGGTTAAGCCCGTTTGAGGAATTCCAGCGTTACAAGCAGCATCCGGTAGTTAAGCAGTATCTCAGCGGCGGTAAGCGCGTTGCGTATGGTGCTCGTGCGATTACCAAAGGTGGTATCCAGTCACAACCTAAGATGCATTTCGCAGGCGGTTTACTGATTGGTGATGATGCCGGCACATTGAACTTCGCAAAAATTAAGGGAAGCCACACTGCCATGAAATCTGGCATGGTTGCCGCTGAATCGGTGTTCAGTGCGCTTAGTGCAGATCGTGCGAATGACGACGTGTCCGAATTCGACAGTGCTTATAAGGCTAGTTGGGCTTACAAAGAACTTTACGCGCAACGTAACTTTGGTCCTGCTCAGCACAAGTGGGGAAATATCGTCGGGTCGGCCTACGCCTTTATCGACATCAATATTTTCGGCGGAAACTTACCTTGGACGTTAAGCGACCCAAAACCAGATCATGCGCAGCTTGGTGATGCTGCAGACTTTGCAGAAATTCATTATCCACGGCCAGATGGTGTTCTAAGCTTCGATCGTCTCTCTTCGGTATTTTTATCGAACACCAACCATGAAGAAGATCAGCCGTGCCATCTTAAGCTGAAAGATCCGAGTATTCCGTTGACGGTTAACTTGCCTAAGTGGGCAGAACCTGCGCAGCGATACTGCCCTGCTGGCGTCTACGAGGTATTAGAAGATGCGAATGGTGAGCAGAAATTCCAAATCAATGGTCAAAACTGCGTTCACTGTAAAACGTGCGACATTAAGGATCCAAGTCAAAACATTACTTGGGTAACGCCGGAAGGTGCAGGTGGTCCGAATTACCCGAACATGTAATTCAGGTTCGTAATTGTTAAAAGCGCCCTTCGGGGCGCTTTTTTTTATACCAATCCTGGTAGAAGACCCCTAACGCCTGATGCAATAAACTCAACCGCCATTGAGGCCAACAATAAGCCCATAATACGAGTGACAACGTTCATACCTACGGTTCCCAGTGCTCGTGCAATAAACGACGCCGAGCGCATAAACAAGTACAGAATGACCGCTAGAGATATTATTGCAGCGAATGACACCAAGTAACCGACCGTGTGCGAATAGACGATCATGGCAGATATAGCTCCCGGACCTGCAGTAATCGGCATCGCGAGGGGAACGACAGCAATGGCTGGTCGCAGCTGACTCGCGCTGAGCTCTTCGTCGGTTTGTCTCACATCGTCAGTATGCGCCTGCATCATACTCAACGCCATAATCATGACAAGAATGCCGCCGGCGACACGGAATCCGTGAATACTAATACCAAAGAACTCGAGGAGATAATCTCCCGCAACCGTTGAGATGGCTAGGATAATGATAATTGCAAATGAGGTTTGTCGGGCAATCGCGCTACGTTCACGCTCCCAACGACCCTGTGTCATGGCCAAAAATATAGGCACAAGCCCAATCGGATTGGCTAACGCAACAAGCGCGGTTAATACCTTAATAAAGTCGCCGCTAATGAATTCCAATTCAACTATCCTCAGCTAATCTCGAAAGATCGTGGTAAATAACGTTTAATATTAGGTCAAACAAGGGAGTTATCATGAACATAAAACGTATCGTCGGAATTTTATGCTTATTGCTCTCCGCATCATCTTTTGCAGATGATAGTGTAGACGAGGCAATCATAGCGCAACTTCGGATTCAACAGGATGCGTGGAACAACGGAGACCTTAACGTATTTCTCTCCATCTACGCGCGCGATGAGGGGCTGATGGTCGTTGGTAGCGACGTGATTTTAACGGGAATAACGGAAGTACGTGAACGTTACGAAACTGCTTACGACACGAGCGAGAGCATGGGACAGTTAGAGTTTGAACTGAACAACCTGTATCTTATCGACGATAATCACGCTTGGGTTCTAGGTAGCTGGAAGTTAACCGATGGTGACGCTGAGTCGACCGGTTTCTTCACAACATTATGGCAAAAGAATGATGGCGTATGGCTCATTATTCGAGATCATACGCCCTCGTAGACATTAGACCAATGTGACATTCGCGCCTTGAGTGACGCACCCTACTTCGATCAGTGTCACGCTATGTTCTTGTGCGAGTGATTCAAGGGCCTTGATTCCTTCGGGTGCAACACTTAGCAGAAGCCCGCCACTGGTTTGGGGGTCGCACGCAATTTGACGCTGTAGCGAGGTGCCTCCCAATAGCTGCGAGCCGAGTGATTCTTCATTTCTTAACGCGCCACCCGGGATGCACCCTAAACTCTGATAATGATTAACGCCGTTCAACAGAGGTACGTTGTTCATGTTGAGCTCAATACCCACGCCCGCACCGCGTGCGAATTCAGCCGCATGACCTGCAAGACCGAATCCAGTGACATCGGTCATCGCGTTTACGTAATCCAGGCCAGCCGCGTATTTTCCGAAAACGTTGGGTGACGTCATCGCCGAAATCGCGTCTTGAATGTCTGAATCCGTAACATGACCTCGCTTCTGCGCCGTGGTTACAATTCCAATACCTATCGGTTTGGTTAAAAACAAACGATCGCCCACGCGAGCAGTATTGTTGCGCTTGATTCGATCAATCTCAATGATGCCAGTTACTGATAATCCGAAAATGGGTTCAGGACAATCGATACTGTGCCCGCCAGCCAGCGGAAAACCGAGTGCATGGCAAACTTCCCTGCCGCCATCGAGAACTAATTTTCCTATCGAGGCATCTAGCTTATCGATCGGCCAGCCAAAGATCGCAATTGCCATAATGGGTGTTGCACCCATCGCATAAATGTCACTGATTGCGTTTGTTGCAGCGATGCGCCCAAAGTCACGAGGATCATCGACTATCGGCATAAAAAAGTCTGTGGTGCTCACTACGGCTTGGGTGTCGTTGATTTTTACGACGGCCGCATCATCGGCACTTTGATTACCGACAAGTAGATCGGTAAAGCGCTCATGGTCTGGCACTGCCGTCACTAACTGTTTAAGTACTTCAGGAGACAGCTTGCAGCCACAACCAGCTCCGTGACTGTATTCGGTTAGACGTATGGACGACATAAACTTCCTCGTGGAGTTAAAAACAAAAAAGCCCATCGTGCGATGGGCTTTTAAATTGAAATGGTCGGAGTAGCGGGATTCGAACCCACGACCCCCACACCCCCAGTGTGGTGCGCTACCAGGCTGCGCTATACTCCGTAAGCTATTGATTTTTCGTGATTTTCAACAGCCATAGAATGATAACGTAACGGGTTAGCATTGCAACAAAATTAAGGGTTAATTCTTTCTAAATCCCAGCCCAATTCAGTGCGAGTATATCGGAACCGATCATGAAGACGCCCGAGTCGTCCTTGCCAAAATTCAATACTGTGCGCGGTTACATCGTAACCACCCCAAAATTCTGGGCACGGAATCTTCTTACCTTCGAATTCTTTTTCGCAAGCAGCGTAACGCTCATCAAGCTCTTCACGAGAGGCCGCATTGGCACTTTGAAAGCTCGCCCAGGCGGCGATCTGACTTGCACGCGGTCGAGACTCGAAGTACAGAGCATTATCTTCGGGTGATAAGCGAGTCGCCTCACCCGAAATGATCACCTGTCGTTCGAGCTCAAGCCAAGCAAACGAAAGCGACACGTTAGAGTTAAAGTTGATATCTTCTGCTTTATCGGAGGTATAGTTTGTGAAAAAACGAAACGCTCCGTGATCGTGGCGTTTAAGTAGGACTATACGACCCGTTGGGAAGTTGTCTAGGCTGACTGTCGATAGCGTCATCGCCGTCGGATCGACTATCTTGCGGGATTTAATCGCTTGCTGAAGCCACACGTCGAATTGTTGGTGTGGACAGGCATCTAAATGGCTTCGACGTAATTCGCCTAGCCCGTACTCGCGTCTGATATCAGATGTATCTACCATTTTTAAACTCCAAAAAAAAAGAGCGCCTACTGGCCCTCTTCTTCTGTAATAGTCTCTACGCGAGACTTTAGCTTTTGACCCGGCTTAAAGGTTACAACTCGACGTGCGTCGATATCGATCGACTCACCCGTTTTGGGGTTGCGTCCGGGACGCGCCCCTTTATCACGCAAATCGAAATTACCAAAGCCCGAAAGCTTGACTTGTTCGTTGTGCTCGAGTGCATTACGGATCTCTTCGAAAAAATACTCAACCAACTCTTTGGCTTCCTTTTTATGGATGCCCAATTCTTGGTAGAGCTGCTCTGCAAGATCCGCTTTAGTTAAAGCCGAGTGCGGCATGCCTTAGTTCCTTAACGTGGCCTCATACGTCTCGCTAAGACCATCGATTACGGTGTTCACGCAATCGTTGACCTCTTCATCGTTAAGAGTGCGAGAGTTGTGCCTAAACGTCAAGCCCAAAGCAATACTTTTTCTTTGTTTATCAATAGCTTCGCCTTCATAAACGTCGAAAACGCCAACCCCTTGATAGATCTCAGAGTCGTTAAGCAACGTATCGATTGTGGCGGTAAGTGCCCCTGAGGTCACGTCACGCTTAACAATAAACGCTAGGTCACGTCGAACTTCCGGGAACTTCGATACGCCTTTGAAGCTTGGGACACCAACCGATAACACGGTTTCGAGCTCGACTTGAGCAAACGCGACGCCCGGTACTAGGTCAAGCGTTTTAACCGTAGTCGGATGAATCGTACCAATAAAACCAACCAGCTTACCGTCAACGAAAATATCGGCGGTCTGTCCTGGGTGGAAGCCCATTCGCGTCGAAGGCTTGAATACACACGACTTAGGTAGTAATGACTCCAAATCACCTTTTAAGCTAAAGAAATCAGCTGCTTTCGAATTTCCATGCCAGTCTTCGGCGAACTCTGTGCCCGCGGTGATCATTGCCAACTGCTTAACTTGCACAACGTCATCGCTCGCTTTAACGAAACTCAATCCGGTCTCGAAGAGGCGAATGCGTGACTGTTGGCGTGCCGAATTACGTTTTACGGCGTTAACTAAGCCTGCCACCAGATTGGTGCGCATTACGCCCATGTCAGATGAAATAGGGTTCGCTAATGAGACACTATGGTCTAGAGAGTCAAATTCAGACAGAACCTTTTGATCAACAAAGCTATAGGTAATAGCTTCTCGGTAATCACGCGCAACCAACTGCTGACGGACAGCTGGCAGTTTACGGTGCGACTCATCATGCGGTTCGATAGCGAGTACTGCCGTTGGAGTCACTGAAGGCAAGTTGTTGTAGCCGTAGATTCGCGCAACCTCTTCAACAAGATCGACGTCAAGGCTGATGTCAAAGCGCCAACTTGGAATATAGAACGACCAATTAGACTCAGACTCGTCGAACTTTTCTAGGCCAAGTAGCTCAAGAATTTCCAGAACGTCGTCGTTTGAAATGTTGATACCGAGATAGTCGTTAACCTTCGTTTTGGCGAGTGTCACTTGGCGTGGTTGTGCTTCTTCTTCACCCGCCTCGACAATTTGGATTGGTCCTGCTTCACCACCGCAAATTTCAAGCAATAACTGCGTTGCGCGTTCAATCGCGATTTCTTGCATTGCAGTATCAACGCCCCGTTCAAAACGGTGCGATGAGTCAGTATGCAGGCCATAAGAGCGTGCCTTACCAGCAATGAACTGTGGTGCGAAGTGAGCGGATTCGAAAACGATGTCGGTGGTTGAAGACGTCACACCAGAGGCAAGTCCGCCCATGATCCCAGCGATCGCGAGCGCACCCTTGTGATCAGCGATTACGGTCGTATCCTCGCGAAGCGTCACTTCTTGTTCATCGAGAAGTACCAGCGTTTCTTCTGGCTCCGCTTTACGAATTACGATGCCGCCATCGATCTTTGCAAGGTCGAACGCATGCATTGGCTGGCCTAGTTCGAGCAACACGTAGTTCGTGATATCGACAATGGGGTCAATTGAACGGATACCTGAACGCAACAAGCGTTGCGCCATCCAATTTGGCGTGGTGGCATTTACATTGACGCCTTTAACGATACGAGACGCGTATCGCGGACAACCTTCGCCGTCGTATAGAGCGACATCAATGCAATCATCGATATGCTCATCCATGAAGTCGATGTCAGGGATGTTTAATGGCAAACGATTGAGGACGGCAACGTCACGTGCTAGTCCGAGAAT
>JABXIR010000032.1 GCA_013372965.1 Gammaproteobacteria bacterium | reverse complement strand
GTGCTGATCGAGGCATCCCAAACCACTGAAGAAATACCGCTAAGCCCAGCAAACCGAACGTGATTGAAGGCACCGCCGCCAAGTTATTGATGTTCACCTCAACAAATTGGGTAAAGCGATTCTTCGGCGCAAATTCTTCGAGATATACTGCAGCCGCAACCGCAATCGGGAATGAAACGGCGAGGGTCACCAACAGCGTCAACAGCGACCCCATGATAGCGCCGCGGATACCCGCCTCCTCAGGGTTTCGACTTGCGCCGTTTTCGAAGAAGGTCCGGTTGAATACAGAGCGTACCTGCTCGGTTTCAACCAAGGTCTCCATTCTTGCGACCTGCGCTTCATTGAGCCGCGTACCCTGATTTTCCTCTTGGAAGTACTTAAACCACATATCAACGTCAGAGCTCGCACGCAACCAAACTGCCTGGGTGGTTCCGATGACACCGGGATTCGCCTGAACGTAATCAATCAATTGCCATGATGC
This sequence comes from Gammaproteobacteria bacterium, assembly GCA_013372965.1. GTDB lineage: Bacteria > Pseudomonadota > Gammaproteobacteria > Pseudomonadales > DSM-25080 > Umboniibacter. The sequence goes on along the minus strand of JABXIR010000032.1, from coordinate 6,826 downwards.
CGAGTCAGAGACCATTGCATAGAGGTCTCGTTTATCACGGCGAGAGCTGGCTTCTGGGTACATCTCTCGAAGCGACGCTTTGACCATACTATTCCAGCTAGCCGCTCTAAGGGTGTCGATGCTACTCGCATCGATATCGGCATCGAAGCGCATCTCAACCAACACTTCGGTTTGGACAAACGCCTTGTGACCCTTGATAAATACATCGCCAAGTAGAATTACGAGCGCGCTGATCGCGATGCCAATCGCTGTCAAGCCGAGCACTTTAAAGCGTCGCTCTCGACGATGTCGACGCTTAAGAGATGCGCGTACCTTCGCCAAGTTAGAATTAGTCATATTGCTCTCGATACTTATTCACAACGTGAAGTGCAATTACATTTAACAAGAGTGTGACCACAAACAGCACCAGTCCAAGCGCGAACGCGGCAAGCGTCTTCGGACTGTCGAACTCCTGGTCACCCACTAATAAGGTCGCAATCTGTACGGTGACTGTGGTCACAGATTCGAACGGGTTGGCCGTTAATTTAGCGGATAGACCCGCTGCCATCACAACAATCATCGTCTCACCAATGGCCCGTGATACCGCCAGCATGATGCCGCCAACGACACCAGGGAGAGCCGCTGGTAAGATCACTTGCGTCATCGTCTCACTGCGCGTTGCACCCAAACCAAACGAACCATCTCGCAACGAGGCTGGAACCGCGCGAATGACGTCGTCCGCCATTGAAGAGATAAACGGAATGAGCATCACGCCCATGACCACACCCGCCGCCAGAGCACTCTCCGATGACACTTGGAATGGCGCATCAATCACACCAAGAGCGGTCAGTTTCTCACCTAACCACTCGACGAACTGTCGTACCGCTGGCGCGACAGTGAGTGCGGCGAAAAAGCCGTAAACAACGGTCGGAATACCCGCAAGAATTTCTAGAATCGGCTTAAGAATTGACCGCGCTCTTGAGGATGCGTATTCAGACAGATAAATTGCCGAGTACATACCAATGGGTAAGGCGACCGCCATCGCGATGGCAGCAATTAACAACGTACCCGCGAATAGTGGTACCGCTCCAAATGAACCCGAGGAAGCCGTTTGGTCAGCACGGAGTGCGACCTGAGGACTCCAATGAGTGCCGAACAAAAACTCAAGCGGTGACACCATTTCAAAGAAACGGAGTGATTCAAAGATCACCGATAGCAAGATTCCAAGCGTGGTCAAAATGGCGATTAATGAGCTTAGAAACAAAAACGCTCGAACCCATCGCTCAACTGCAACGCGTGCATGCAATTGCGGTGAAAAACGCGCCACGCTGTAGCCGAAGCCTGCAATACACACAAACACAATGGCCAAAAATAACGCGGTCGTTTTAAAGCTGTTGAGCTCAATTAAACGCTCGGCAGCTGGAACGTACTCAATTTCTAGGGCGGCATTAATTTGGTCGCCTGAGACATTATTGACGACTTTCGAGTACAGCAGCGCAAGTTGGTCACTCGTTAGCGACTGCGACGCCAGCGGCAGCTCATTAATCACTAGGGCTCGAACAATAGTCTGTTCAAAGAAGAAGTACAAAGCGAATAACGCCAGCGCTGGCACCACGGTCCACAGCATCGACCATGCGCCGTAGTAATGCGGTAACGCAAGCGGGCGACTACCTTTTGCCTTGGGCGTGCGCTTTACTCGTGATGACGCAGTGAACCAAGAAAAGCCCCCCAGAGCGATCACCAGAATAAAAATCGAAGTTAGCGTCATATGGTTTTTAGGTTCCTAAATTAATTTAACCCGAGTCACACAATGGATCGGGTTAACATGCTGCTATACAACAAGCGTCGGGTTACTGTAGTGGCTCGAGGTTACGTACACGAGCACCGACAACTTCTCGCTCTTCGGTTGGCATCGGAATCAAGCCACGGTCAGTCAGGTAACCCTCATCACCCCAAGCATCTTCTGAGGTAAACTCTGCAAGGAACTCAGCCATTCCAGGAATCACCCCCACGTGTGCTTTTTTAACGTAGAAGTACAGCGCTCGTGAAATAGGGTAGCTTCCTTCCGCAATCGCTTCAAACTCAGGAGCTACGCCATTGATAGTCGCACCCTGAACTACATCTGCATTAGACTCTAAGAAACTGTAACCAAACACACCTAAACTGTTAGGGTTCGCGGACAATTTTTGTACGATTAAGTTATCGTTCTCACCGGCTTCAATGTACGCGCCGTCTTCACGAACACCATGACAAATTGCTTTGAAGCGGTTTTTATCTTCAGACTTGATCGCGGCAATCCAATCAAACGACTTACAACCCGCTTCCATAGCAAGCTCTGCAAATGCGTCTCGTGTACCAGACGACGGTGGCGGGCCCAACACCTCAATGCGCACCGGCGGAAGACTGCTGTTTACCTCACTCCAAAGCGTGTAAGGGTTATCAACCAGTTCCTCGGAGCCATTCGGGTTTGGTACCAACTTTGCCAACGCTAAAAAGATATCACGAGGCGTCAGATCGTATTGAGGCGCGCTCACCGAGTTCGCCATAACAATACCGTCATAACCCACTTTGACTTCGATGATTTCACTCACACCATTACTTGCGCACAAGTCAATTTCAGACTGTTTAATCGCTCGCGATGCATTGGTCATATCTGGCGTGCCCACGCCAACACCGCCGCAGAATAACTGCAGACCACCGCCCGTTCCGGTAGATTCAACCGTTGGTGTACGGAAGTTAGTTGTTTTACCGAACTGCTCAGCGACAACCGTTGTAAATGGATAAACGGTCGATGAGCCAACAATTTCAATATGATCACGTGCACTTGCCGTGGCCGAAACAGCGAGTGATGCGGCTAAAATAACTGATTGTTTGATCATGAGATTACCCTCAATCATTGATTTGATGATCACAGATTAATCAGTGTTTGTTACATAAATATGACAGCCAAACGCTATTTGTCATTTTTCCTCTGCCGTCAAATTCGCCCTACTATCGGCGCTTGTTTTAGGGCCAGAGATTCCTTTAAGCCTTGGCTTTGGCTACAATATCGCCATAACGATAATGAAACGAGCCCTATGAATTTCTCCGATGCTATCATCCGCCGAATTGGCACCAGCTGTAGTTGGCTAATATTCCTTATGGCCTTAGTCACCACGCTAATCGTCGTTGCTCGTAAGGGCTTCGATGTCAACTCGATCGCCATCCAAGAGCTCGTTTCGTATTTGCATGCCACGGTGTTCATGTTGGCTATCCCGTGGGCGCTCCAAGAAGATGAGCACGTGCGCGTTGATATCCTCTACCGCCGAATGCCACCGGTTAAAAAACGATGGGTTAATATCGTTGGCGGCATTACTTGCCTTCTGCCGTTTGCACTATTTTGCATGTCAACCTCGTTCGACTTTGTTGCCAAGTCTTGGGAAATATTCGAAAACTCGCCACAGGCCAACGGTTTACATGGCGTGTTTATTCTAAAAACAATCGTGCCGGTCAGTTTTTTCTTATTAGCGGTTCAAGGGCTATCGATCATTGTTCGAGACACTCGGTACCTCATGGCGGAACCTAAATAATGGAATGGATCGCCCTAATTATGTTCGGCGCCCTTTGCGTCGCTCTGCTTGCAGGTTACCCAGTCGCATTAACACTCGCAGGGGTTTCACTTGCGTTTGCTGCTGGCGGGCTTGTGTTCGGTGTGTTCGATAGCCAGCTTCTCGATGCCTTCGTTAATCGAATTTATGGCATCATGACCAACACCACACTGATTGCGGTGCCGCTGTTTGTTTTCATGGGGGTCATTCTAGAACGCTCTCGCATCGCTGAGGGGCTACTCGAGTCACTCGCTAAACTGTGGGGACACATTCCCGGGGGGCTCGCACTGGCGGTGATCGCGGTTGGCGCACTCATGGCAGCAAGTACGGGTATCGTGGGCGCTACCGTTGTCACCATGGGGCTAATTTCCCTGCCAACCATGTTAAATCGCGGGTACAAACCCACCTTGGCCACTGGCGTGATTGCATCAACCGGAACTCTGGGGCAAATCATTCCCCCAAGCATTGCACTGGTCTTATTAGGTGATGTTCTATCGACCGCGTATCAACAAAGTCAGCTCCGCCAAGGAATTTACAATCCTGAAACAATTTCCGTGGGTGATCTATTTATTGGTGCGATCATTCCAGGTCTCATTTTAGTCGCGTCCTACATGCTGTTTGTCGTCGCCTATGCGTGGTTCAACCCACAGTCTGCACCGAAGGTCGAAACCGAAGAGCACGTGAATACTCGCACGCTGATCGGTTCCTTGATTCCACCATTGGTGCTCATGATGTTGGTTCTCGGATCGATCCTCACTGGAGCCGCTACTCCCACTGAAGCGGCGGGCGTTGGTGCAATTGGGGCCCTCGTGTTAACAGCGATTCGCAAACAGCTCAGTACAGATCTTGTGGGTGATGCCTGTCGGCAGTCAGCCAAGATTACCGCGATGGTATTTTTAATTCTGATCGGTGCTTCCATGTTTTCGCTGGTCTTTAGAGGCTATGGTGGAGAAGAGCTAATCTCCGAGGTGTTTCAATCACTTCCGGGTGGCGTGATGGGAGCGATCTTTGTGGTAATGCTGGTCGTGTTTATCCTCGGGTTTGTGCTCGACTTTATTGAGATCACCTTTGTCGTGGTGCCGCTTTTAGCCCCTGTTCTTCTGGGGATGGGCGTCGACCCTCTTTGGCTCGGTATCGCACTGGCGATTAACTTACAAACCTCGTTTTTAACACCGCCCTTTGGTTTTGCTCTGTTTTATTTACGTGGTGTTACACCTGAGAGTGTACCGACCAGCGCAATTTACCGCGGTGTAGTCCCTTTTATTATGCTGCAGCTCGTTGTATTGTGTCTGCTCGCTCTATTTCCCGAGCTAGCAACATACTTACCCGAACTATTCAAACAATAAGATAGGTTAGTCATGATTGATGACGTAGATCCAAGCCCAAGCGGCGATTTATTCTTGCGCACTACCGCACTTCCAAGGGATACCAATGCGTTTGGCGATATCTATGGTGGCTGGCTAATGGAGAAGATGGACTTGGCAGGAACGACTCTCGCAGAAGAGATAGCCGAAGGGCGAGTCGTCGCGGCCGCGGTTCAAGGGATTAACTTTATTCGCCCGGTCAAAACCGGTAGCAACGTGTCGGTTTACTGTGATGTCGAAAGTATCGGCAAGGCGTCCATTGAAATCAATATTGAGGTTTGGGTGAGCTCTCCATCGCAATCACCAATCCCACTAAAGGCTGCCGACGGCCGTTTCTATTACGTCGCCATCGACAGTATGGGTAAGACTCGACGCGTGCCGCGTTAACGGCCGCGTCGCTCTTCGTAGTACGCCTCTTCAGAGATACTATGGTAGTTCTCTACACCCTCTAAAAAGCGACGATAGCTTTGCCACACATTCGCAAACTCTTCATCCTGCGCTGAGATTTCATCGTAAAGTTCGAACGAAATGGTTTTTAAGTGCTGGAACACTTCCGGCGGCATTCGACGGAGTTGAACGCCGTGTTCATTAACCAGCTCTTCCAGTGCGGCATTATTTCGAGCCGTGTATTCATCGAGCATATCTTGGTTAATCGCCCGTGCCGCGCCCTCGATGATCGCCTGTAAGTCGCTAGGAAGCTCATTCCACACGTCTTGGTTAATGATGAATTCGAGCGATGCGCCAGGCTCGTGAAAGCCAGGATAGTAGTAATAATCGGCGACCTCGTAAAAGCCAAACGCTAAATCATTGTAGGGACCCACCCACTCAGTCGCGTCGATCACACCCGTTTTCAGTGAGGTGTACAACTCGCCACCAGGGATATTGACCGTCGTACCACCGGCTCGGTTGATCACCTCTCCACCTAGACCGGGCATGCGAATCTTAAGTCCTTGCAAGTCCTCAATTTGATTGATTTCGCGCTTATACCAACCGCCCATTTGAACACCCGTATTGCCGCCGGCAAATGGCACCAGATTAAAGCGCTGATAGATATCTCGCCATAACTCTAAGCCACCACCGTAGTGAAGCCAGCCATTGTATTCCTGCGCCGTCATACCAAAAGGAACCGACGTAAAAAACTGTGCAGCCTGACTTTTACCTTTCCAATAATAGGCCGCCCCATGCCCCATTTCAGCAGCACCAGACGAGACGGTATCGAAGACCTCGAGTGCACCAACAATCTCACCGGCACCAAACACCTGTATCTCGATTCGCCCATTCGACATACGATTCACTAAGTTGGCAAAATTCTCAGGCGCCATACCAAGGCCGGGAAATTCTTTCGGCCAAGTTGTGACTAAGCGCCATTGATACAGAGGTTGGTTACTCTCCGCCGTCTCGTCTTGTGTTGGTGGCGCTACCGACGAACTGAACGCAAGGGCGTAGAACAACGCCACCGTGGTGCATAGCAGTACAAGGATTGTCGCAATATAAGTACGGTTCGTTATTTTCATTAGGTCGCCTTATAAAGGGGTTAAATTCGCATAGTCTAACATTAGCCACTTTGAGCCCGCATCATCGAAGTTGACCTGTACTCGAGCTCGTGCTCCTGTACCTTCCATATCTAGAATCACGCCCGTGCCGAATACCGCGTGTTGAACAAGCTGACCGAGGTAGTAATCATGACCCAAGTCCTCTTGGATTGGTGCAGGGGCATCATTAAAAAAGCTGGTTTGCGAGACCTTAGGTTTGGGTCGAACTTCGTTTAACAGCTCGGCCGGTATCTCTTGAAGGAAACGGCTTTTGATGGTGAAGTTTTCGCTGCCGTACAGACGTCGCGCTTCAGCCCAGCACAACACTAATTTTTGCATCGCGCGCGTTAAGCCGACGTAGGCT
>JABXIR010000061.1 GCA_013372965.1 Gammaproteobacteria bacterium | reverse complement strand
CGACCCGCGTTGCACTTGAGCAGGATATCGAAGCGAATGATGCTTATTACGGTATCGTCTTGAACGCGGGGGTGACCCGCGACACGGCTTTTCCTGCAATGACAGAGGAAGAGTGGGATGGTGTGATTAGAACGAACTTAGACGGTTTCTATAATGTGATCCATCCATGTGTTATGCCTATGGTTAGGCGTCGTGCACCATCGCGTATCGTTACGTTATCATCGGTCTCGGGTTTGATTGGCAATCGAGGCCAAGTGAATTACAGCGCCTCCAAGGCGGGTATTATCGGTGCAACTAAAGCGCTTGCGCTTGAGTTGGCAAAGCGAAAAATCACCGTGAACTGTGTCGCGCCTGGTCTCATTGAAACGGATATGGTCGAGGATGCGCCAAAGGATATGATTAAGCAGATGATCCCGGCGCAGCGTCTTGGCAAGCCAGAAGAAGTGGCGGGCGTCGTGAATTTCCTCATGAGTGATGAAGCGAGTTACATTACTCGTCAAGTGATTCCAGTTAATGGAGGCCTTTGTTAATGAGTCATCGAGTTGTAGTTACTGGAATGTCGTCCGTCAGCCCTCTTGGTGAAGATTGGTCGGACATCTTCAGTCATTTGAAATCGTGTAAGAACGCGATACAACACTTTCCTGAGTGGTCTGAGTTTGAGGGTTTATACACTCAGCTAGGTGCTCCAGCAGTATTTACTGATCCAGGCTTCAGCCGAAAGCAAATGCGAGGCATGGGGCGTGTTGCCTTGCTATCTGTTGCGGCAACACAGCGTGCGTTGGCGGATGCTGGCTTACTCGACGACCCGGCTATTCAAGATGGCTCTATGGGTGTGTCGTACGGTTCATCAGCGGGTGCTGAAGCGGGCCTTATCGACTTTGGTAACATGCTGGTTAATAAGTCTACGGGCACCTTAAACGCAAGCTCCTATATTCGAATGATGGCGCATACGGCTCCTGTAAACATCGGTGTCTTTTTTAAGTTGAAGGGGCGAGTGATTACGACATCTAGCGCTTGTACGTCTGGAAGCCAGGGCATCGGCTACGCATTCGAAGCGATTCGTGATGGTAAGCAACGTTGGATGGTTGCGGGTGGTGCTGAGGAGTTATCTCCGAGTTATGCTGCGGTATTCGATACGCTTTACGCGGCCAGTACCCAGAACGATTCACCTGAAACCACACCGAGACCGTTCGACGTCAATCGCGATGGACTCGTGACGGGTGAAGGTGCGGGTACACTCATTCTCGAATCGCTTGAGTCCGCTCAAGCTCGCGGAGCGAAGATCTACGCAGAAATTGTTGGCTTTGCCACAAACTCAGATGGTTCGCATATTACGCAACCCAATCGCGAGACCATGCAAATTGCAATGGAAATGGCGCTGCGCGATGCCAAGCTAGACGCGAATCAAATCGATTACATTAATGCTCACGGCACAGCAACTGATCGTGGTGACGTCGCTGAAAGTCATGCAACGTTTAATGTGTTCGGTAGTGAAACACCGATTTCGAGCCTTAAGAGTTACATGGGGCATACCCTGGGTGCATGTGGTGCGCTCGAAGCCATTTTTTCAATCAACATGATGCATGAGAAATGGTTTAGCCCCACGGTTAACCTGACCGAAATTGATCCGGACTGCGCACCGCTTGATTACATTCGCGGAGAGGGAAGAGACATCGATGCAACGTACATCATGAGTAACAACTTTGCGTTCGGCGGCATTAATACGTCACTCATCTTTAAACGCTATGAATCTGCGTAGTATTGCCCATGCGACTTTGCTTTTTTTGGGGTTCTGCCATGTCGCATTTGCCGAGCCGCCTCAATGGCGACTCAATTCGCTGAGCGCAACCTACGGGGCTGGCGATAACGACATTGAGGATCAGTTCAATCGTTACGTTGGCGTTGACCTCGAGTTTTTAGAGTGGCGCCGCACCGAACAGCAAATCTGGACGATAGGCGCGTCAGTTGCGCAAGTTAGAACCGATGGCGATGGCCCGAAAGTCGTTAACGTCCTCTCTTTTTTTCCGCAGCTACAGCTCACTTTAGATCGAGACTTTGGTTTCGGGAAGCCGGTATTCTTGGTTCGCGCTCTAGGTCCTAGCTGGATCAGCGAAAACGACCTAGGTACCCGCTCTCAGCGAAATCATTTCGCATTTCATGCGCGCGTTAGCGCTGGATTTCAAACAGATTCCGGTTGGTATTACGGCCTCAGTTATCAACACTTTTCTAATGCAGGCCTGTCGAAAATCAATGAAGGTTGGGATATTCCGCTTAATTTAACGATAACGTATCGATTTTAATCGATGTCTTTTTTGCACGGCCTGATTACACTTTGTACAACGAATCGGTTTATGATGGTGTCATAAGTTCGCATTAAAATAGAGCAGTGAGGGGCGTGTGAATAATGAACATTGAGTTTAAAAAATATGCCTACGGGATTGTGTATGCACTTCCGTGCATTTATCTCTTCATCGGATATTGGTGGCTAGGTAATCCCGAGTTGTCGTTGGTCCCTTATCTAATTCCACTCATCGTGTTTGGACTGATACCCGTTGTTGACTGGTTTCTGGGAAAGGATCCTGTCAATCCGAATGAAGGGGATCAGGTTGATCAACTGATCAGCGAGTCTTTTTACTATTGGTTAACGCGAGCCGCAGTGCCGATCTATCTCGCCACCATTGCCGGTGGTGCCTATGTGTTTGTGCAACAACCCATGACGTATTGGCAACAAGCGGGTTGGCTGTTTTCCATGGGAACCTTAGGCGGGATCCTTGCGATTAATGTCGGTCATGAGTTGATACATAAAGCCTCTCGCATCGATCAGTGGTGTGGCGGGATCCTGTTGTCGAGCGTGTTATATTCAGGCTTTAAAGTCGAGCATGTGCGTGGCCATCACGTTTGGGTGAGTACGCCGAAAGATGCCTCGTCCAGTCGGTTTGGACAATCTTTGTACGCGTTTTTACCCAACGCTTATGTCAAAAACTTCGTTAATGGCTGGCGTTTAGAGGCAGCGCGCTTAGCTTCGAAAGGTCTCCCAGCGTTGAGTTGGCGGAATGAGCTTATTTGGTGGAATGCTTTAAGCATTGTTATGGCGGTGTTAATAACTTATTGGCTTGGTGTAGGTGGCTTGGTGTTTTTTTTGGTACAGGGGGCTATTGCATTCACGTTTCTGGAAATTATCAACTACATCGAGCATTACGGTTTGCACCGAAGGAAGTTGGGCAGTGGGCGCTATGAGAGAACGGATATCACCCACTCATGGAATTCCAATTATCTTCTAACTAACTTACTGCTCTTTCAACTGCAGAGGCATTCCGATCACCACGCCTATCCCAAGCGACCTTATCAAGTATTGAGGCATCATGAAGAAAGCCCGCAATTGCCTGCGGGCTATGCGACCATGGTGTTGGTGGCATTGCTGCCACCACTATGGTTTCGTTTGATGAACCCAAGGGTTGATCGATACTATCAATCGTCGCATCGTGAAGACGGCTAAATCTCATCGAGTAGCTTATACCACATCATGCCGAGCGCCATCCCTGGGCGGCGCAGGAGCTTTCCGCCCGGCCAGTTCCAATGGCGAATTTTGCTGAATACATCGTGGCGCGCAATTTCTAGGTCAATGGCTTCCGCGGTGATTCTCGCGGTTGCATGGGTCGGGGCGACACCGTGTCCCGAAAAGGCTTGTATATAGAAGACGTTATTGGATAACTTGCCGAGTTGCGGCATCCGATTAATGCCGATTCCCATATTACCTGACCAGCCGTAGTCGATCTTAACGTGGGCTAGCGTCGGGAACACTTTCAACATTTTCTCGCGCATTTTTCCCTCCAAATTACTTGGCACCAAGCCGCTGTAGTTGGATAGACCACCAAATAGTAAGCGACCATCGGCCGATAGACGGAAGTAGTCGAGTGCGGTGCGCATATCGCATACCGCGGTATTGCCTGGCAGAATTGTTTTAGCTAAATCCCCCAGCGGCTCCGTCGCAATCACACAGCTAGCGGCTGGAAGTACTTTCTTTGACAATTTTGGTGACAGATTGCCCATGTAGGCGTTACCGCACAGGACTAAATGTTTTGCTCTCACATCGCCGCGGGACGTTTTGATTTGCACGGTATCGCCCAAATCTGAGTAACTCTCAACTTTCGATTGCTCGTAAATACGAGCACCCAAAGAAGCGGCGGCCTGCGCTTCGCCGAGACAAAGATTGAGCGGGTGAACGTGCCCGTATCCTGTGCGGTTGACGAGCCCGCCGAGGTAATTCTCGGAATTGACCCAGTCAGCTCGCAAGGTCTGCCCGTCGACTAACTCGGTCGCATGGTTGTAGCCAAGCGACTCGAGCTGCTTCTGCCAGTCCTCAAGAGCCTTCATGTGTCGTGGCTTAATTGCAACGTCTGTGTATCCCCAGGTTAGGTCGCATTTGATGTTGTACTTGGCAACGCGTTCTCGAATGATTTCACAGCATTCAAATCCCGCCTTGCGGATCACATCGACGCCGAACTCTTTGATCTGTCGTTTAAATTGCTCAGGGTCGTGACCGATCCCGCCAATAATTTGGCCTCCGTTGCGTCCAGTAGCACCCCAGCCGATTCGGTTCGCTTCGAGAAGCACGACATTGTAGCCTCGCTCCGCTAACTCAAGTGCTGTGTTAACACCACTGAAGCCACCGCCGACAATGCAAATGTCGGTCTGAATTGACTCGCAAAGTTCGGGATAATCGGTGGGTTTATTTTGCGTTGCTGCGTAGTAGCTCTCTGTGTGTTCTCTCGATTCTATGGCTCGTGTAAGCATAGTGTGTCCTCACTAACTAAGATTTTTATTGGCTAATAAACTTTGTGGCGAGCGTGTTGAAACGCTCGCGATTAGTGAGGGATTGGGTCGGGCTCGTCGCCACTGCTGATATCTTGCCACGCGGCAGATGTGCAGCAAAAGTGATTCCAGAGGATGAGTGGTTGTACATGTTCGAAACTAAGCATGGCGTTATCTTAATTTCAAATAACCATGCATTACAAGTGGTTTTATTTTAGCGTCTCTGTCAGATCGCTGGCGATCGTGCTAGTGAGTGTATCGTCGAGCCGACCGTTGCTTAAATGCTCGTTGAAGCTGGCAACACTTCGGGTAAATACCAGTTCAGCGCCGAAAAAAGGCATCGATTGATTTGCCTGTGCAAGTACGCTCGAAGCACCACCTGGACCGGGAGACGCCGCGAGTGTCGCAACACGGATTCCGTCGTAGACTTTCTGTTCGATTCTCGACATCCAATCGAAGGCGTTTTTGTAAACGGCGGTGTAACTTCCGTTATGCTCTGCAAAGGCAATTAATAGCAGATCTGCCGCTCTGAGTTGCTCAAGTAATTGGTGGGCCGGTTCAGGAATGCCGATCTCTTCTTCGAGATCCTGACTATAAATAGGCAGGGGGTAGTCGGTTAGATCCAAATCTGTTTGACTCTCGCCTTCTAAATGACTCGCGACCTGGCGCACTAATAATTGGTTGATGGAATTGCGATGATTGGTGGCGGCTAACGTCACAATTTTCATAAATAGGTCCTTAATTTGGTGTTAGATACTGACATTATAGTGTTGTAAAAATTGAGATAAATAGGTATTTTTAAAACAGTATGTTGCAAAAAATAGGACAATAATGACGTGAATGCAGATGATGCGCGAATGTTCGTCCGAGTCGCGAGTTCACTCAGTATTACCAAAGCCGCTAGGATTCTTGACTTGCCAAAGTCGACGGTGAGTCGGCGAATCGCCGAGTTAGAAAGCTTCTTTGGTGTGCAACTGTTCGAGCGTACTACCCGGTCGATGCGTCTGACGGAAGCGGGTCATCGACTCTTGCAAGAATCACGACTGATCATCGAAGCCCACGAGCGTGCCTACGAAATTGTGAAAGGCAACACCATGGAAGTCTCTGGAGTGCTTCGAGTATCGGCGTCGCTGAGTGTTGGGCAATACATCATTGCACCTCGCCTAGCTGAGCTTCGTCGGAAATACCCTGAATTAACGATAGAGCTTAATTTGTCTAATCGTCGTGTCGATTTAGTTGAAGAGGGATTCGATCTCGCGGTCCGCGTTGGTTACCTCGACGACTCTCAGGTTGTTTCAATACCTTTAATGACGACAGAGTCAGCGCTTTACGCGAGCTTTAACTATTTAGTGGCTAATCGCCGCATTCGTAGCTTGGATGATTTGTCATCACATGGCTTGTGGATGATGAGTGATCTTTCTTCGAGGCAGTATCTCGAACTCGCGTCGGGGAGCGACGTGCGCCGCATCAAAGTCGTTAGTGCGGGTGAGCTGAGTGATTTTACAGCACTCGCGCAGGCGGCTCGGAATGACGCCGGCGTTGCCTTGTTGCCTCGCTTTGTTGCCAAATCAAAACCGTTTAACACGCTGGTTAATGTATTACCGAAATGGCGTACTGAACGGCATCCCATTAACATCGTTGCTCCCTCCCGCCGAGGGATCTCGCGCAAGGCTCGTGCATTCATTGAGTTGCTGAAGTCTTGATTTGCTTGTCACATATGCGACAGAACAGCGGAGATTGACTGTTTTTGCATCAAAAACCTAGTCATTTCGTTGTTTTTTACCGTAGAATCGTAAAACTGCTTCAATAATCTAAGAATAAGGAAATAATTATGAAGATGAAACTGTGTGCGCTGGGCGTAGCTGCGGGATTGATGTCGTCTGTCGCATTGGCAGACTCACCTTACAGTCAGATGTACGTTTTCGGCGATAGCTTGAGTGATACTGGCGCATTTGGGGGTAAGGCGACTAACCGTGAAGGTCCAGACTACATCAACGGTCCGTTCGCATTAATCTCAGTCGAGCGATTCGCAACGGCAGTTGGCGTTGATATGCCAATGACCGTACTAATGAATGGCACGAACTTCGCAGTGGGCGGTTTTCGCTCCGACCAAATTCTCGCGTCAATTGCATCGCCGGTTGGGCAGACGCATCCAGTTTTAGGTAATCTTCCTTCTTACGTATCGTCTGTTGGTGCGGCGGATCCAAATGCTATCTACTACATCTCAGGTGGCGGCAACGATTTCCTTCAGCAGCCTGACTACGATATGGATGGATCTTTCGGTCCTGGCGACATTCAAATTGCTGCCGGCCAGGTTTTTGCGGGCGCCGACATCCTCGGTGACATGGGCGCCAATTACATCGTGGTTCCTAACTTAGTGGCCTTACACTTAGCGCCGGCAATTCAGTTTCAGCAGTACTCGCTTCCGCCCGCGGCTTTCGCTCAGCTAGTTGGTCAAACGAAGGCTGGTGTCGATGGCTTTAACCTGTTTCTAGAGTCTCTAGTTTCTGGCAGTGAACACAACATCATCATGCCCGACGTAAACACGGCCATGGTGGAGTTTTTCTCGAATCCACAGGCCTATGGCTATGCCTTAAACTCCGATCAAATCGGCGTGACCTGTTTCGATACTGCGGCTTTGTGTCCTCCAGTCACTGGGTTTGAAAAGACGGACGCGACAGGCGCGGTTAACCCGAACGCAAACCCGGATTTCTTTGCATTTAACGATCCAGTTCATCCAACAGGTAAGGCACACACGTTGTTCTCGATTGGTTTGGAGTCGATCTTCACCGCACCTGACCTGTACGGCTCGATGCCAGCGCTCGCACTTGCCGACATGAATGATCAGGCGGCTACGCTTCGTAGCCAAATGAATCGTCTACGCTTTAGCGGCGAAGGGGCATCTATGATGCTGAGCGTTACTGATAATGAGTCTGACTGGCAGTCAGATTTCTTAATGAACGGCCAGCGTAAAACGGAACAAGTTCAGCTGGGTTACCAAGCGCCGGTTGGTGATACCATGCGCTTTGGTTTCGCAGCAACCGTTAACAAGTCGCAGATTCACTTCGGTCCATCGATGGGCAGTAATGAATACACGGGTATCGACAACTCAACCGTTGACTCCGACAGTTTCGGCTTAGTGGCTTCTGCTAATTGGAAGACGGGCGGTTTGTACGCCGAAATTTCACCAGAGTTTATGTTTGGTAGCATGTCGACGCTGCGCGACATTCGTATTCTTGGCCTAAACCGCATTCAGACTGCAGACACGGACTTCACAAGTGTCGGCTTGTCGATGACGGCAGGTTACAACTTGTTCTCTGATTCGAACTTCTCTTTTGGTCCTATGATCGATGCCGCTTATCGTAAGGTGAGTATCAACGCATTTGACGAAAATCAAATGAATGCGAACGCGTTATTTGTCGGTGAGCAGTCGTGGAGCGAAGAGTCAGGCGCACTTGGTGCTTTCCTAGGTTACTCAAGTCAGTCGTGGTACTTCGATGCTCGTGCGCGCTACGTTGAGCTTGGTAATTCTGGTCGCGAAACGATCACCATGGGTCTTCAAACCATTCGCTCTAATAGCTTCTGGTTGCCGACGACCGAGCGTACGGACAACATGATCGAAGCGGAAGCGATGATCGGTGTTGACGTAGGTGGTCTAGATATCGGTGCGCGTTACCGCATGCAGGATTTCGATGGTCTTCCTAAGCAGCAGTCGATTTCGATTACGGCGTCGATGAACTTCTAAGTTCCGCGATAATTAGCTAATTGAAACAAAAGGCCCCGCTCGCGGGGTCTTTTTCGTTTACAGCGAGAAAAGTTAACGCTACTATTTGCTCAATTGCATCAAGAAGAGGCTGAATTTTAGCCTCGCCAACCTGCTTTTCCCAAGCAAGGTGGTTGTCGAAGACGATGTGGCGTTCGCGCAAAACAAACGGGTTTTCTCTTCTTCGATGCGTTCTAATTAATTCCTACTTGGAGCGTATATGACATCTTTCATCCGCGAAATTCTTGCCGTACGACAAGATCAAATTTGTGTTCATTTTCTCTACCAGTCGCTTGGCATCACGGATCTTCGTGTGGGGCATGATCAGTTCGATCAGCAGCTCATAGACGGCCAGTTAAGCGTGTCTTGGTGCAGAGCTCTAGCCAAATGTTGGCCGCGTCGTTTTACGGTGCTCAAGCAGGTGACTCAGCCGTTCAGGTTCACGGCGTTAGATCGTGAGAGCCTTGGTTACCCGATGCTTGAATGGCGGGTGGGCGGAGGTCAGTCGTCTTCTGTCGGTTTTTTAAGCTCGAGACCTCATAATATAACAGTCGAATCTGATCTTGAGATGGATCTTGAGACAAATTTTCTCGAGCCGCTAGAGGCTCGTCTTATTGGTCTTCGTGAGATTTGGTATGTAGAACGTCCGTATTCTGCTAGCCAGTTATCAATCGAGGAGGTATTTTCAAGTTAAACGAGTGGGCTCAGCGAGCGTTTCCACTCGATGGGCACTTTCAGCAGGGGAATTGCATCGGTGAGTTCTATTGTATTGTGGTCGGTACCGGTATTTTTAGCTTTAATCGCCATTGAGTTCTGGGCAGATCGCCGGCAGGGACGAGGCTACTACTCCGCGGTAGATAGTTTTGCTTCGCTATCGTTGGGTG
>JABXIR010000113.1 GCA_013372965.1 Gammaproteobacteria bacterium | reverse complement strand
GTTGCACTCGAGTTACCGAGGGAAATAACCGTGCCCCCCTGACGCATAAATGCTTCGAGCGAGGCAATCGTCGAGTCACTTAAAGCAGCGCCCCAAGTTGGCGGAACGATGACAACATTGTAGCGACGAAGATCAGCGTAACCGACGCTCTGGATGTCGAGCTGCGAGTGACGAATTCCCAGCACGCTATCAATCGCAAACCAAGTTGAGCCAACTGCGTTAGGATTGCTGCCGGAAAACGATAGCATCACAATTTGTGGGCGCTCCAGCAGAGGAAAGTGACTACCTCCCCACTCAGGTAAATCGCCCTGCCCAAATCCGGTGTTGATGGTACTGACCGTCAAGCCCAACTCGTTCGCAGTTAACTCGATGGCTTCCTTTACGTCGCGGTCAGGATTATCCGTAACCGTAACCATGATAGAACCCGCATTAAACTGTTGATCCCCGAACTCTGAAGCGACATCACTTGCTCGAACCTCTACACCGCGTTCCATCAGTCGAGCGGCGAAGGCTAACGAGAGATCATCAGCGCCATCCACGACCCATGCGATGCCATCGGCCAGATTATTTTCAACAACCTCTGCCACTTGGTAAGCACTGAGGTCAGAGTCAATATGCTCGGGAACCATCACGGCTTCTAGACCATACATCATGGTCATATTCCATGCCGTGGTGTCGTACATTAACGACTCTTCGCCACGCAAGATCGCGTTGCGTTCACCGCGAAGCACTTCATCAGAGATACTGGCGTCAAACTCTAAGATAGCGGAAACTAGGCGTCCCTCAGCCTGTCGGTTTGGCACAACCACACTGCCTGCAGGAATTTCGAACCGACTAAGCACTTCGCCCGATTGTTTGGTTGCATTGCGAACACTGATGTCGTCCGTGGCCACATACACATCAATGTCTTGAGCACGCAGCTTATCAACGAACTGTGCCAGTCGTGAATCGTTAGCCGTGGGCAATATCACATAGCTGCGATTACCATAGGGGCCGCGCGGTGACAGTGCTTCCCGACGCGCGTCAACGAAATCGAGGTAAATCTGATCCGAGTGTTTGGCGAGGCTCTCAAGATTCGCCAGCGTACTCACATACTGGTGGTGCACGGACTCTGCGTAGGTTTGCACGGTACCCTCGGGTCGGCGAACGCCATCTTCAGCCATCCGAGACTGTTCATAAAGAATATGAATTGAGCCACGGTACTCTGAGTAGCTCGAGTAGCCTGTGTAAAGATTTTCAAACCACTCTCCGGTGTAATAACGCCATCCACGTGCGTCAAAGGCAGCCGCTTGCTCCTCCGCGAATCGATCACTCCACTCGCGAACCTTCATTGGAACGTGCGTATTGATGGGTTCACGTGGCGGCCCCATTAGGAAGGTATCCTGACTTAGCATCTCATGTGCGTCGATCATCAACTGCGGATACCAGTCGTTAATCATGGCGACACGACCACGTGTCTCAGGCTGAGTTAAATAGAAGAAGTCGCGGTTTAAATCGAATAGATAGTGATTCACCCGACCAGACGGCCAGTACCCTCTGTGAAGAAGCGACTGATCGTCTACGTTTGGCGCGGTGCCACGAAACTGCTCAAGGGATTTCGCAAAACGCGCTCGACCGTCTGGATTCATCATGGGATCAACCATGACTATCATGTCATCCAATAAGGCGTCCGTCTCCGCACTTTGATCCGCAATGAGATGGTACGCAGCAGCGACGGCCGCATCGGCTCCTGAGGTTTCGTTGCCGTGAATTGAATAAGCCATCCATGCGGTCGCTGGCATATTCGAAATTAGCTCATTAACCTGTGCATCACTCAGGCCGGACGGATTGGCGAGTTGCTGGGCTCGAGACTTAAATTCGTCTAATCGCGCAAGATTATTCGGAGAGGAGATAAAGGCGACATACAACGGACGGCCCTCATGGCTTCTTGCGTACTCAACCAACGTAAGACGATCCGATTGCTCGTGCCAATTCAGGAACAGCGTGTAAATGTCGTCTGGAGTGGCAATTTGATGATAGCCAACAGGATGCCCCAAGACTTCTTCGGGCTTGGTAATTGAATCCGCGTAATCGCCATCCAGAATTCGGGCCGTATACTCGAGGTCGGGGGACTCGGTTGGAAGAGTTAGACGGTCATCCGCGACGACCTGAGACGTGGCACCAATGGCCATGATTATGACGCTGGCGCAAAGCAGTGGTTTAAACATGGGATATTCCTCTCGTGTTATCTTATCGAGGGTACCCCAATTCATCTAAATTGAACATCTTTTAAGCAATCGCGCGAGCGGTCGACTGCCTTGATTAAACGCAAAGCGTTAGTCTTTGTTAATCAAACCCACTTCTAGCATCGGCGATGCGTCAATCGATTCAGCGTCCATCATTGATGCAATGCGTTGCATCGTTGCCACCATTTGAGATTGCTCCCAAGGCGCAAGCTTCTCGAAACGATCGATAAAATGCGCCTGCAACGGCTTAGGAGCTCCAACAATAGCCGCTTTACCCTCCTCGCTTAGGTTAATCTCCACCTTTCGTTTGTCGGTAGTCGAGCGCACACGCAGAATAAGACCACGAGTTTCAAGCCGATCAAGAATGGTCGTTACCGTCGCAGAACTCAGATTAATTTCGTTGGCAATATCCTTGACCATACTTCCGGCATGGTTATGAATTGACTTGAGCACGAGCAACTGCGGAGTCGTAAGGCCCGTTTCCTTTGCAATGCGCTTCGAGTGCAAATCGATCGCTCGAATTACTTGGCGAATGGAAATTAACAGCTCGTCGTCTTTTTGCATTGTATCCTCAAATTCGTCATCAATAACTAGAATTAAATTACCATAAGGTTCTCTGTATGGTACAACTATTTTACACGACTGGATAACCTCGTCACCGGTTGTTTATTCGCGTCGAGATGGACGCCCTATGCACAAAATACCTAAGCAAGGATTAACCCATGTTAGAAACCGTTGCCCTGATCATATTAATTGTCGCAGCGTTGATACTGTTTTATGGAATCATCGTCATTCACGACATTCCCTATGAAATAGCCAAACACCGTCAACACCCGCATCAAGATGCCATTCATTACGCAGGATGGGTTAGCCTATTCACCCTTCATGTTTTATGGCCATTACTTTGGATTTGGGCAACACTGTATCGCGCAGATCGCGGTTGGGGAATGACCCACGTTGTCGAAGACAATTCATCGCCGACGAGTCCGAGTTCGAGTCCGCTCGAACAGCGCTTGGTCAAGCTCGAGCAGGAAATTGCGTCAATCAAGACGGAACTCGATAAAGCGCCATCAAATCATTCAGCAGCCAAGGGAGAATAACGCGCTATGGATTTGCTACTTATTCTCACCTACACGGCTTTCTGCGTCGCCATTTTTAAGATTTTTAAGATTCCACTCAACAAATGGACTGTGCCAACGGCAGTACTTGGCGGCGTCGTGCTCATTGGTTCGCTTATTTTACTGATGAACTATAACCACCCCTACAGTGAAAATAGCCGAAAGTATTTCGTGACAACCCCAATTGTGCCCGCGGTAAAGGGATTGGTTACATCGGTTCCAGTCGAGCCTAATCAATTACTCGCGCAAGACGACGTGCTATTCACTATCGACCCGACGCCTTTCGAGGCTCAGCTTCGTTCCATCATGGCACGTATCACCGAGACCACAGAAGATCTCGAGCGCGCTCGAACCTTACAGGCTCGAGGCGTTGGCTCGGATCGCGACGTTGATGTACTTGAAGCACGACTCGATGACTTAAACGCCCAAGCCGACTTAGCTCGATTCAATCTCGAGCACACGTCAGTCAAGGCCCCCGCAAGCGGTTATGTAACTCAAGTCACGCTTCGCCCAGGCACTATGGCAGTCAACTTCCCTTTCGCTCCCGCAATGGTATTCGTAAGTAATGAAGATCACTTTTTAGTCGGATGGTATCGCCAGAACAGCGCGCTGCGTCTTCAGCCGGGATTTGAGGCAGAAGTCGCGTTTGACGCTGTTCCAGGCATCGTGTTTACGGGCGAGGTTCATCAGGTTCAGGGGGTAATCGCGGAAGGACAAGTCACCCCAGGCGCAGCTCTCATTAGCGGGCAATCATCTCGTGTTCCTGGTCGAATTCCAGTCCTCATTAAAATTACCGATCCACGCTACGCGCATTACAAGTCACATATTCCTGGGGGCGCTTACGCGCAAACGGCAGTCTACAGCGACCAGTTTCATCACGTCGCTATTATGCGTCGCATTCTGCTTCGGATGTCATCTTGGATGAACTATCTATTCCCCTTTCATTAAGTCAACGAAGTTATCATGGCCCAAAGCCGTCAACTTTGGGCCCATTTTACCTTTAGTCGTGTTCAACGTTTTGAATCCAAACCGCGGAGGTTTAAGTAAAATAAGAACCTACCTTAACTACTTGGAACACAAATCATGAAATACTTAGGCATTTTGTTCGGGTTGATGATTACGCCTGTATTATCGGCCGACACGACGCCATCGCTAGGTGAATCCTCAAGTCAGCTGCAATCCATCGTCGTCGGTGCTGGGTGTTTTTGGGGCGTAGAAAAGCGTTACGAGGCGATGCCCGGTGTGGTTGAGGCTGTTTCAGGTTATTCAGGAGGAAACGTCGAACCGTCCTATCGGGTGATTACAAGTTGGCGTAACAGGATGAACCCTGACAATCACGCCGAGGTGGTTCAGATCACGTTCGATGCCGCCGAAACCTCGCTCGAGACACTGTTGAAAGCCTACTTCGAAATGCATGACCCTACCCAAGGCAACCGACAAGGCAATGACATCGGAACGCAATATCGGTCCATCATCCTAACGACTTCGGATGCTCAGTCCGCCACTGCGACTGAACTCAAGAATCGGTATCAAATCAAGTTAACCCAAGCCGGATTCGGCGAGATCACAACCACCATCGAACCGCTGGAGGCTTTCTATCCCGCTGAGGAATATCATCAAGATTACATCGCTAAAAACCCCGATGGCTACTGCCCAGACCACAGCACGGGGGTGCGTTTTGACCCAGTTTCCGAGCCCGCCGTAGACAACACGCCTTTACAATCTGGAAAGCATATCGTGGTCATTGACGCGCGGTTTGATTGCCCCTACTGCGAAGCATTCAAGCAAAATGTCGTCAATGACTACCAAGGAATGGTTCCGCTTCACCTGCGTTTCGCAGATCAGTTACAGCAACTTAGCATCGAAACTGAGACTAGCGCGACACCCACGATTATATTTTTGGAAGATGGCGTCGAAGTCGCGAGTCATCGCGGTTACCTAACACCTGAAGCCTTCTATGAAGCCTTAGGTCGTTTTCAACTCGACGATGAAGCCTATGATGTCGCGTTTAATTCGGCAACAGACCCAAGATACTGTGAAGCGTATGACCGCTTTAAGACCACACCTGATGGAGTGTTCATTGACGCGCTTTCGGGAGCACCACTGTTTGATACACGAGATCGCTTTAACTCAGGGACAGGATGGTTATCGTTCACCCAGTCCATTGATGGTGCGGTAACTGAACACGATGACTATTCTCTGGGTATGTATCGAATTGAGCTTAAGTCAGCGTCCTCTGGCATGCACCTTGGTCATAAATTCGATGATGGTCCAGATGGTATGCCTCGCTATTGCATCAATGCTACGGTTCTTGAATTTAGATCACGAGACGAGTAACGATAGCTACGTTACAAAAAAAGGGCCGCTAATGCGGCCCTTTTCACGTTGAGCGACCTCGGTTAGTTTGTTAACACCACGACACCAAAGTCTGAAGGTGTACCCGCTGGCTCGCTCGGGCCACGCGCAATGACAGTTGCAACTGTGCCGCCATCCAACTGAAAGCCTTCAACATTAATCGCAACCGCACCACCTGCTACCACACGAATGTCGTATGCACCTGGAGCGAGTGCGACGTAATCAGTAATCGTTGGGAAAGCAAACTCATCTAACAACGGGTCTCCCGCTGTGCCTGCTGCCACTTGATCTGCTGTGAACTCGCCGGCTGCCGTTACATATACATCAACATCGCCAGCGGCTGGC
>JABXIR010000058.1 GCA_013372965.1 Gammaproteobacteria bacterium | reverse complement strand
GGTGTGGCTTCGCTTGGAACGATGGTGTGCGACTGATGGTTGATCGTTAATTCGCAGGCTTCGTGTTGCTCACGCTGTGTTGGCTGTTTCCAGGCTAATCCTAGGGTGCCAAGACGAACCGCTTAGCGCTGAAAAGATTGAGTTTGTGGGGCGTGACACATTTGCCCGGGCAAAAAAAAGCCCTCTATATGAGGGCTCTTGATCACTTGTTACTGCTTAGATTGAAGCGATCGTAACAGTAATTTCGTCACTGTAAGAACCAGCTTCAGTAACATCTGCCGATAGTGTTGCAACAACAGCATTATCGTAGCTTGGCGTGCCTGAACACAGGCCAGAAGCAGTGGTTAGGCCAGCTTTATTGACTGTTCCGCCGTTGGCTGCGGTGCCACCGATCGTTAGGGCGTATGGAACCAACGTGTCTTTCCCATTTTTAATGTTGAAACTGTTCGTTGACGAAACAGTTAAATCGTAATCGTTGGCGTTTGAGAACACGCAGAGCGCGTCAGTTGCTGTAGAGCCAGAAGTCGCACCGCCAAAAGTCGCGCTTGTACCCTGAAAAAGTACTTCGTTAACTTCAGTTACTTCTAGAGCGAGAGATAGAGAATCAGAATCTGTAACTTGCGCCATTGCGCCTGTTGCCAAAGTTGAAGCCAAAACTGCTGCAGATAATTTACGTAGTGTCATATTTAATCTCCGTGAGCTTTGAAGCTCCTTTACTGCATCCTGCAATTGTTCAAGTGCAAATAGATCCGTCATTCGCAAAATTTAATCCGTTGTTTTAAAAGGTATTGAGAGCTACGTCACAAGTTTCTGGTTAGTGGCGAGTTTTCGTTTGCCTTTTAACTGTTAATAATGATAAGTCTTGCATACTCGAAATACAAATTTTTTTTCCATTTCATTTTACTGTTTATACGATATTCGGCGCTTAAATGTCGATAAACGGAAAAATTGCCCCTTCCGCTAGGGTCTATCCCGTATTTTCAATGTCTAATCTAACGCGTTTAACCGATTTGTTAACGGTAATTGCGCACGTTTTTTGATCAAAAAACGACGCTTTGCATGCACTTTTCACGAGCCAAATGTCGGTCGTTTTCTCGGTTTTAAGGGGTGGTACGTGACGGGTAAGTGATTATAGGTATTCCACGAATGAATTGTACAAGCCAGCGTCGCCCATTTTACACTGCTGGACATGAGCGAGAGATATACTCTCGTGACAGTTGCTAAACAATAGTGAGTAGGAAGTCACCATGTCGGACTCAATGATTTTATCTCAAGGTCTTGAACTCCTTTATACAGGAATGGGTGCGGTATTCGTGTTTCTCAGCATCTTAGTCGTTGCAACGACATTGATGTCGAGTGTCGCGAATCGTTTCTTTCCTGAAAGCGAGCCAGCACCTGCGGTAAAGAAAGCACGTCCATCTGCTTCAGCGGTTCCAGCTGAGGTGGTTCAAGTTATTCAAGCTGCGGTTAATGCACATCGCCAAGCCAAAGGTCGTTCGAAGGGAGAATAAACGAATGTCTGAAGTTAATAAAAAGCCTGTCGGAATCACCGATGTTGTGTTGCGCGATGCGCACCAGTCTTTATTTGCAACGCGCTTGCGTATCGATGACATGCTTCCGATTGCGTCAAAGCTCGATGAGATCGGGTTTTGGTCGCTCGAGACTTGGGGTGGTGCTACGTTCGATTCGTGCATACGCTTCCTAGGCGAGGATCCCTGGGATCGCATCCGTGAGCTCAAAAAGGCCATGCCTAATACGCCTCAGCAAATGTTATTCCGCGGTCAGAATATTTTGGGTTACCGCCATTACGCAGACGACGTGGTCGCGAAGTTCGTCGAGCGCGCCGCTGTTAACGGCATCGATGTGTTCCGGGTATTCGACGCGATGAACGATGTTCGTAACCTTGAAACCGCATTAAAGGCCGTCAAGCAAGTCGGTAAGCACGCACAGGGCACCCTGAGTTACACCACAAGTCCAGTTCACACCATTGATACTTGGGTTAACTTAGCCCGCCAGCTCGAAGATATGGGAGCCGACTCGATTGTTATTAAAGATATGGCAGGCCTCTTACGACCCTACGAGGGTTACGAGCTCGTCAAGCAGCTTAAGGCTGCCGTTGATGTGCCGTTGCAATTACATGCGCACGCCACTACCGGGTTAAGCACTCCGACAATTCTTAAGTGTATAGAGGCAGGTATCGACAACGTCGACACTAGTATTTCATCAATGTCGATGACCTACGGGCACAGCGCGACCGAGACGGTTGTCGCGATGCTGGAAGGCACCGGTCGCGAAACTGGATTGGATATCGAAAAGCTCGATGAGATTGCGGCGTACTTCAGAGACGTTCGTAAAAAGTATGCGAAGTTCGAGGGCTCATTAAAAGGTGTCGATGCGCGTATTCTCGTGGCTCAGGTTCCCGGTGGTATGTTGACCAATATGGAAAACCAGTTAAAAGAGCAGGGCGCGGCTGACAAGTTTGATGCGGTGCTTGCAGAAATCCCTAAGGTACGCGCCGATTTAGGCATGTTGCCTTTGGTAACGCCGACCAGCCAAATTGTTGGCACACAAGCGGTTCTGAACGTGATCGGTGGTGAGCGATACAAGGTTCTCTCGAAGGAGGCTTCTGGGGTGCTTCGTGGTGAGTATGGTGCAACACCGGCGCCGAAAAATGCAGAGCTTGTCGAGCGCGCTTTGAAGGGCGATCAGGAGATTACGGTGCGTCCTGCTGATCTTCTATCCCCTGAACTTGAAAAGCTCGAGGCCGAGGTCGAATCGCTTGCTACGGAACACGGCTTCGCATTGCGCGATGGCGACAAGAAAAT
>JABXIR010000174.1 GCA_013372965.1 Gammaproteobacteria bacterium | reverse complement strand
CTATTGAAGACAATGAGTGGCTCGTCTTCGGTACACTGTGTTGGCTTCTCCAGCGCGATCTGACAGACGTCAATCACAGGGACAGCGCGCTCACGCCAAATGATTTCCCCAATCAACCATGTCGGAGCATCACGGAGCGGTTTTGGCTTTAACCCTGTCACCACTTCCGCAATCGACATTGCCGGCGTCATCACTTGAATCTCACCCAAATCGACAACCAAGCACGGCATATCAATGGCTTTATTCTCAAGTAGAGGATGGTCTAAAAAAGACACGACTTTCTCCTGTTTAGAAGCCAGCGGTTAATTTCGCCAGCCATGAATATTGGGTTCACTTCACATAACTCTTTGTTAACGCTCAATACCGATTGCGCCATACCGGGGGTCGAGGTGCTATCGATCGACTGAACCATCACCGAGGCACCGGCTCGCTCAGCGATCCGCGCTGACGAAGGCCCTTCCCCCTCAAGACCGGAAAGATATACGACGAGAGTATCTTCACCCCAGCGCTGAGCTAAGCTACCCGCCACGTGATCGATAGACGGGGAAAATCGGCCGCTCCAACGTCTGTCGCTTTTGACGATTTTTCCCTGCGCGCCAAAATTAACCGACATCTCTCCCGTAATCACAGTGCAGCTACCGCCGACGATTCCGATCGCATCGTCGGATGACCGGACATTCCACTGACTGCCTCGAGCGAACTGCTCGATCATGACAGCTTGAGCTTTTAGATCCTGATGTTGTACGACAACAATTGCCGTATCTTCCTGAACCGTTAGCTCACTTAGAATTCGCTTTACAATACCAACGCCACCCGTCGAGGAGGCAATACAGACGACGTACGTCGCTTCAAGTCCAGACGTAAGCAGGGCGCTTCTGAGACGCCTCGCCCAAGCTTTACCCTCTGGGCTTGTCGCCACTGGTAAATCTCCGTCGCTCACCAAAACGTTATCAAACCCGGGCAAACTGACTTCAATACCGTGCGCCCAAACGAAATCAATATCATCGAGTCGACTAATTAAGTCATTTTCGCCAGCAGCCGTTACAACCTCGCACCCTAACGCATCTGAGATGAGCTTTTGTTTATGCAACTCGTCGCGACTGATTGACAACAATCCGATACGCATTCAACAGGCTACGTCTGTTTGGAATCCGCATGCTTTAGAGTAAATTCTTCAATCTTCTCGAGCAGTGCATCTTCTTGGTAAGGTTTACCCATGTAATGCTCGACGCCGATACCCTTGGCGCGCTCACGGTGCTTTTGTCCGGTCCTAGACGTAATCATGATAATCGGTACATGCTTAAGACGGACAGAGTTCTTAACGTGCTGCGCCACCTCAAAGCCGTCCATGTTGGGCATTTCAATATCGAGTAGCATCACATCAGGCACAACGTCCTGGAGCTGACGTACGGCATCAAGACCATCTTTCGCCGTAATGACATCATAACCTTCACGGTTTAACAGTCGACTGGTCACCTTACGAACCGTTACCGAATCGTCGGTTACCATGACCAAAGGCTTGTCGCGCGCGGTGGAGGTATCGCTGATGACTTCAAGTGCCTGCTGCTCGTAACCCAGCGCGCGTGACTCTCGGAGCATTGCAACCAGATCGAGAATCACAACCACGCTACCATCCCCTAAGATCGTCGCGCCACTGAGACCTGGCGTCGACGCAAATTGCGGTCCGAGTGCTTTCACAACAATTTCACGCGATCCGAACAATTGATCCACATGCATGGCGTAAAAGTGTTCGTCCGTTTTGACGAGCACCAGCGGAATCGGTGTGCCATCGTCGATTAATCTTGGCTTGCCCGCAATTCCCATCGACTCACCGAGGTAACGCACCTCGTATGAGTGGTCGCCCAACGTCAGCATGGCTTCGGGGTTACGATACAGTACCTCGAGCTCCTTCACACTGATACGGGCGATACCCTCCACGGAAGATAGCGGTAGAGCGTAAGTATCGTCTCCAACACCAATCATCAGAGCTCGGTTCACGGACAATGTGAATGGCAGACGAACAATAAACTGTGAGCCTTCGCCCTTGCCCGAATGTACTTCGATTTGCCCACCCAGCTGACGGACTTCCTGCGCGACAACGTCTAAGCCAACACCACGGCCCGAAATCTGTGACACGCTGTCGCGCGTCGAGAAGCCAGCTCGGAAAATAAACTGAAACACTTCCTGGTCGGTGAGTTCCGTCGTAGCGGCGAGTAATCCCGCATCAATCGCTTTTTGTCGGACACGATCGACGTCGATACCGCCGCCGTCGTCACTAAGACCAATAACGACCTGTGCGCCCTCTCGTGCCACAAATAATCGAATGGTGCCTGCTTCAGGCTTGCCCAATGCAACGCGCTCTTCACTCGATTCGAGGCCGTGATCGACCGCATTTCGGAGCATGTGCTCAAGTGGGGCAACCATTTTATCGAGCATGTTTCGATCCAGTTCGCCCTCGACATTACCCAGCTCCAAATTCACTTTCTTGCCGAGTTCCTGTGACACCTGACGAACTACTCGACGTAGTCTAGGCACTAGTCGCGAGAACATCACCATTCGGCTGCGCATCAAGCCTTCTTGAAGATCGGTGTTAATCCGCCCCTGTTGAAGCAGTAACGTCTCGGTATCCTTTGTCTTATCCGACAAAGTGGCTTTTAAATCTAGAAGGTCAGACGTCGATTCTGCGAGCGATCGAGACAACTGCTGGAGCGTCGTGTAGCGGTCCATTTCGAGTGGGTCGAAGCCTTCTTGAGTCTTCGAGATATTGAGCTGCTCTTGTCGATGACTGATCTGCGCTTCGGTTTCTAGGTCGAGACGGCGAATCTGATCACGCAGACGTCCTAACGTCGACTCCATCTCATTGATCGTGAAAGAGAAATCGACTACTTGCTGCTCAACTCGGGAGCGAGCAATACTCGTCTCGCCAGCAAGGTTCACCAGCTGGTCAAGCAATTCGGCATTGACGCGAACCACTTCCTGAGGCGCTTTGTGCTCGAAGTTTGGCGTGGGTGACTCGACAAATTTTGCTTTTGCCGACTCCGCTCGTTGCTGTGCTTCGATCACTTCATTCGACTGCACTATGCGCTTAGCCTCGTGATCACCCTCTGACGCGGGCGCCTCAATGTGTTCTTCTGGACCCGAGCTGCTTACGTGTTTAGCAACGTGCGCTTTGAGATCTTCGGCCAAATCAAAATCTTTCTGCGACAGCCACGCGCGGCTACGTTCAACCGCCTCACGCAGCAAGTCGACCGCATGCATCGCCAAGCCAACCGCGTTACTCGATACCGATTTTTTAAAATTCAGAATTAACCAAGATTCCAGTTCGTGCGCCCAAGCGCCGGCGGTATTAAGGCCCGCCATACGTGCAGAACCTTTGTAGGTATGTAAGTAGCGCTGAAGATCCTCGTTTGGACCAACGGACGCAGTATCGAGCCGCCAAGCATCCATTGACGCATCGAGAACCACTAGTAATTCCTCGGCCTCTTCGACGAACAACATCAGAATATCTTCGTCAACATCGTTCTCGACGTCCTCGGCCGCGTGAAGGAAGCGATCGAGTAGATTAGAACCAACCTCGGTATCCGCCGCAATCTCGACTTCAAATGCCGAATAATGTTCAGACTCGGTGTCATCGGCCTCGAAAACAATTTCCTCAGAATCAGTGTCTTCGGCGAGGTCTACCGCTGTATCGGACGGTGAAGCATCATCGTCGCTAGGATGGTCTTCTTCATCATCCACCGTACCGACGAGGTCTGGCTCGTCGACTTGCGGTTCTTCGTCAGAAATCTCAACCGTGTTACTTTCTGCTGGCTCAGTTTGATTGACTGCATCTTCCGCTCTCGGTTCAAACGCCACGACATTGTTAGCCATCGCCCTGGATTCTTCGAGTGGCTCCATGTGCTGCTCGACGCGGCTTTTAAGCTCTGCAACGGACGACATTTTTTGGCTAGCAACCAACTGATTAATTCGATCGACTAAACCATCGACAGAGTCACGCACGAGATCAATGGTCGATTCGTTCAGCTCGAGCGTGTCGCTCGATACAAAGTCGATCACTAAGGCAATGAACGCGGAAAGATCCGCTTCGTCCGTGGTGAGGCTTAGTTCATACAAAGCACCGAGGCTTTGCTTAAGCGGATCTAAGCTTGAAGCGTTTTGCGTTGAACTCCAATTAGTAAGGACCTCGTCAACGTCGAACAACGCATCAATATCGGGTGATGACATCAGTTCGATAAATTGAGGATTACTACTGTGGAATTGACTCTTTTCACCACCCACGATCGGCTCGATCCAACGCTCGTGTAATGCTTCGATCGAAGCAAATAACGCGTCTTGGTCGACTAACTCGCTAACATCCTCGCCATTCACGACTTTGGGTATCAGTGCCTTTAACGTTGAGACAACACCGGCGAGTAGATCGGTGTAGGCGCTATCAACGGCGACTTGATTGGCAATCAGCGCCTTTGTCAAGCGCTCAACGGGCGCCGCAATTTCGGCGAGCACCGGTAGTTCGGACATATACGCCGAGCCTTTCAAGGTATGCAACGCTCGTCGAGTTGATTCCTCAGGAACGTAAGTCATCGGCTCGATTTCACGCACTTGGCGCACTTTTTCAGCGAGCGTGTCTAGATGCGACTCTGCTTCACTGACGAAAATCTCGATCAGCTCTTGATCAACCTCGAGCTCTTCAGCTTCCGCTTGTTGCTGTTCGAGCGTTTGACTTTCAACCGATTGAATACCCTGATCGAAAGCTCCGGTGTCACCTGACTTCAACAGGCCGGCAAGTTCGATCAGTTTTTCTGTTCTCGCACGATCAGGATCAGCCGTTAAGGTTCTAAACGCCTCGATTAATGATGGCACCCAAACACGGGCTTCGGAGACGAGCTGCTCAGTTCGATGATCGGCGTCGCTGCTGCCGTCCAACACACGGTTTAAATAGTCTTCCACGGCCCAGGCAAGTTCGCCAACCGCCTCAGCACCCACCATACGACCACTGCCTTTCAGCGTATGGAACGCACGTCGGAACTCGGTCAACGCGGTTCGATTTGAGTAGTCAGTTCGCCACACTTCGAAATGAGTATCGATGGTTTGTAATACTTCCTCGACCTCCTCGATAAATATCTCGAGGATTTCCTCGTCCACCACATGACTTGGAGCGTCTTTTAGTACGTCAGCGGAAACGGCTTCGACTTCGACTTCTGCCATTTCAAAGTCAACCTTCGTCTCGGCGTCACTCTCAGAATCCAAGCTTTCAAGGGCACTCAATCGGTATCCGAGCTGCTCTAAGTCTTTCGTCGCTCTTTCGAGTAAGCGCTCACGCTCACTCGCCTTAATGCTCACACTCTCGATCACGTATTCAATTGCGGTGAGGACATTCGCTAAATGGTCGATCGCGTTCCAATCAATTTCGTCGCGCGGCAACTTCGAGCTGACGTATCGACTGCAGGCACCAATCATCTTTGCCATGCTTGTCTCACCGGCCTGGGTTAGCGCGTCACGGACCCCGGTGAGTTCCTCTTTAACCGTTTCAAGCTGCTGCGCATCGGACTTATTTGCGACAAAATTATTGAGCGCATCCTTGGTAGCCTCTAAACCGGTCAGAATGGCGTCTACTGCTTGGTAAGCACGCGATTCACGGGTCACCCACTCTGCGGCCGTCGAACCTTGGCCAAGCGCCTTTGACTGCTTGAGCACTATATCGATTTCATGGGCTGCGGCACTAAAGTGTTCGGCTGAGTTGCCTTCACCGACGATGGTTCGAAGCACCGACTCAAGCGTCGCCGCAAGCGAAGCCTCGCCAAGCAACGCGAGCGCATCTGCATTACGACGAAGACCAGCCACTAGGCTTCGATACGCGCGCTTAGGAAGTGTATCGTCCGTTTCGGAGGTCAGAAGCTCGTGAAGTTCGTTGAGCTCATAACCAAGCGCGTCGAAGATTCGACGGCGATCGACGGTAGAGAGAATTGGCCATACATCACCAACTTTCGAGCCGTGATCCTTCGGCATAGCGTCATCGAGTGAAAACGTCGTTAAATACTGTTTAAATTCGGCGCTCGGCTGACGAATAAGTGTCGCTTGGAATAAAAGATTTTTGCCGAGCCCCTGCGGCACTTGCTCGGCAAGCACACTCACCCCATGTTCGATGAGCAGCTTAAGGTAGCGATCGAGTTGGCGGAAGATCAATAACAAAGAGTCACTAGCTTCGAGTTGTTTTGACTCAATGCCTTCCGCCAGGCCGGCCGCTAATATCCAAATAGGCGCGGCTGCCGTACCCGTTGTGAGGCGTTTAAGCCTTGATGTCGATTCGACCAGATACTTAGAGGCCTTTTCGAGGTCTGTCCCTCGATGCAACGACATAACAGAAAATTGGTACATTTGACGTAATTTGGTGAGTGCCCCTTCGAGCTTCGCAGCGTCAATGGCGGGAGTCACGTGAATCGCACGCGCTTTACTCAACGGTGTCAAATCGGGTAAGAATACTGGCGTCTCTGAATATAAATTATGTGCCCGCACCGCGCGTATATCGTTCAAGAGACCGAACAACGGTAATGGGTCGTCAGTCTTACTAACGAGCGCATGACGAACAAGGGCTGGTAGCTCTTTTAAGCCGCGACTCAGTACTTGAGTCGCGCGCGAAACATCGTTCACCTTTCCGTCAATAACCGCTTGGCATAATAGCTCTAACTCTTCCGCAAGTAATGCGACGCCATAACACTGCACCATTCGGAGCGAGCCTACTGACTGATGGAGGTACGCCAGACAAAAGCGTAACTGAGCCTCATCGTCAGTTGCTACGAGCCACTTAGAAAGCGATTCGCTCGCTTGATGAACAACGTCTTCTAACTCGGAGGCAATCCAATCTAGCGCTGTAAAGTTACGGTTCGATACCATCGCAAGTAACCTTTATTATTTAATTTTTTGGTAGGCGGCGACTTCGCCTTGCCCTACATATTCGAGTAGTGGATGATTCCACTTCGTCATTTCTCCGGGACCAATGATCAGCAGCCCTTCAGGCTTGAGTCTCGAAACCATCGCGTCGAGTACTCTCCGGCGTCGCCATTTGCGGAAATAAACCAACAAGTTTTGGCAGAAAATAAGATCGTATTTCAGTCCTTCCGATGACAGCTCGATCACGTTGCCCACATTAAATGCGACCCGAGAGCGCAGTTCATCGACCACCCGACGATGGCGACCGACTTGCGAGAAGTACAATGTCCGTTCATCAGGCGTCATCTGAGCCAACTGTTGTGCGCCATAAACGCCTTTTCGGCACTCGCTAACTGCGCGAATACTGACGTCGGTACCCAAAACCGAATACCTCATCTGGCCGTCGCTATCTTTACTGCAGTCATTCGCCACCATTGCCAAAGACCAAGCCTCTTCTCCGGTAGAGCAACCCAGGCTCCAGATCGCGTAGTCTCTCATGGCACTATTCGCAGCGAGTCGCTTCAAAATATGGCTACGCACAAACTCAAAGGAGGCTCTGTGACGAAAGAAACGCGTGTCCTTTACGACCAGCTCATCCACCAGCATCGACCACTCGAGGCCGGCATCGGGGCCATGAAGCAGCTCCCAATACGCTTCGTCAGAGTCGATACCGTGCTGGGCCATCCGGCGCTTAACCGCACTGGCGACATGGCCGGATCGAGCACCAAGAAATACACCTGTGCGATGTTCAAGTAGCTCTTCCCAACGATCGGCATCGATCAAAACTGACATACGTTATCGTCCAATTAGGAAGCAGTTGGCGTGCGTGATTCCTCGACGATGTCATCAGAAGCGATGTCGTCAAGCGCCTCGAGATCGCTCTCGATCATTTCCTCGTCATCGATGTCGCTGGATTCTTCCGGAAGCTTGAAGCCCGCTACTGAATCCTGAAGCTCGATCGCCATCTCCGCAAGCTGTCCAATCGCGTCTGCCGCATCCGATGTACCTTGTGACGTTTGAACCGTAATCTCCTGAATCACGTTCATCGTGGTCGAGATGTGACCCGCAGAAGCCGCTTGCTGTCGTGCAGCGTTCGAGATGTTCTGAATCAACTCAGCCAAGCTTGACGATACCGTTTCAATCTCTTCCAGTGCAACACCTGCGCGCTCTGCGAGAGCAGCACCGTTAACAACCTCCGCAGTGGTTTGCTCCATCGAGACAACCGCCTCGTTGGTGTCGCTCTGAATCGTCTTAACGAGCGTTTCAATCTGCTTGGTTGCGTTCGCTGAACGCTCTGCTAGTCGCTGAACCTCATCCGCAACAACCGCGAAGCCTCGACCAGCTTCACCAGCCATCGATGCCTGAATTGCCGCGTTAAGTGCAAGAATGTTGGTTTGGTCGGCAATGTCGTTAATCAACGATACGATATCACCAATTTCCTGTGACGATTCACCAAGGCGCTTAATACGCTTCGATGACTCTTGAATCTGCTCACGAATGTTGTCCATTCCAGAGATTGTCTGCTGTACGATTTCCGCACCGTTCGCCGCGATCGATACCGATCGCTCTGCTACGCCAGCCGATTCGGCCGCGTTCGCAGATACCTGGTCAATGGTCACGGCCATTTCATTTACTGCGGCAGATGCTCCAGCAATCTCCTGAGCCTGGTGATCCGAGGCGTCGGCAAGACTTAATGCTGACGATCGCGTTGTCTGTGCTGCTTCGTTAACTCGGGCAGCCGTTTCGTTGATTCGCGATACCAATTGACGAAGCTCATCAATGGTGAAGTTGATCATATCGGCAATCGTTCCAGTGAAGTCTTCCGATACCGTTGCAGAAGTCGTCAAATCACCTTCTGCAAGATCTTGCAGCTCGTCAAGAAGACGCAGAATCGCGTTTTGGTTCTTGGTGTTTTCTTCTTGCACCGCATTGGTTCGAGCTGCGCTTCGGCGGTTAAAGAGGAATGCAATCAAAAGCATTAAGACAACGGCAACACCTGCACCAATGGTTACGACCTGTTGGTTAACTGGGCGAGACTCTTTGAGCTCTTCAATTTCGGTTGAGATTGCGTCTAAGTCAGACTGAAACATAGGTGACACTTCGAGAACCATTAACTCTGCGTCACGAGATTCAAGAAGAATTGGCGTAGCCGAGAAAATATCATCGACGGAACCTTCTACGAAGGCGAATGCATCAAGAACCGCCTCAAGCGACTCACGTGCAAACTCGTCTTCAACTGGTGCAATGCCCATCGCCACCGAACCTTCAAGCTGCCCCAAGAGAATTTGACCGAACAAGCTCGCGTCATAGTTGAACTGATCTGCCGCTTCGTTCGCGTCGGCTGAACCCGCAAGCATCTTTTCAACGTTTCGAACAATACGCTCGGCTCTCCAAGACTGCGCTTGAGCGAGAGCAACCTGCTGGGCGTCGGCTCCCGTATCGAGGAGTTCCTCTACAACCGCCGAATACTCTTGCTGCATCACCGGAATCGTTTCGTTTAACTGACGAGCGATTTGGTGCAGGAACAAAATGGTTTCTTGGTTAGCATCGAGAAGGTTCGCCGCATCGGAAATCTGAGACGAGTGCGTCATCATCAACGATAGCTTGGAGGCATCAATCGTAACGCCCTGCGACGCCAATAGTGAGCTATTCAGAGACTGCGCGTTCTGACTTAAACTCGACGATGCCTGAGCTAAGCTAAGAAACGCTTCGGACTGACCAAGCATCGCGTCCTGTGAGTTTGCAACGATCGCCAGCGAGTCGGCCCGCAATTCTGCAAGTGTCTGTCTCGCCTGCTGATCCTGCGTGGTGAATTGGGCTAGCTGAACGACACCGAAGCCGACAGCAACCAATACCAACACGAGCAAGAACGAGACCAATGCTATCCATTTTCCGATAGCGGATGTGCTCTTCTGTTTTGCCATTTTTAAGCTCCTGGCCTGCGGGCCTTTACTTAATACCGAGATAAAATCTCTTGTTATTGTGAATTAATTATTTTCAATCATGTGATGACTGGAAGTCATCATGAAGTGCGATTCGCTGAGCAGTTTATCCATGGAACAAGCCAGCCACGTGTGTTCATCGGACGGAAACTCCCCGATGAGATAGGGCTCGAGGCTCTCTGGCTGATCACTCGCATTTCGTCGATCTTCGTCAGGGAAGTGCTGAATACCAAACACATCGTCAACAAGAAGCCCAGCCAACAATTCACCTCGCTCTACGACCATCACGCGACGTCGACCGTCGCGCTTACGCTGGCCACCGAGCATGGCTGCTAAGTCTGTAACGGGTAACAATCGGCCACGAACGTTCGCCACACCGAGCACCCAAGGTTTTACCCCTGGCAAACGAGTCAGCTTCGGCATTTCAAGCGTTTCTACAACTTCTTCTAATGCCACAACTAATCGTCGCCCGAATAATTCGAAGCCCACGCCGCTCCAGTAGGTTCGGAGTTCGACCTGAGCCGGAAGCGGTGCAGCATTACGCAAACTGTGACGCGCGACGTCGAGTAGCGCGTCGAAGCCTTCTGTATTCGTTTCAGACATAGTTACCCTTAGGCGAGCTCTTCACCTGCCAAGACACGTGATACCGACTTTAATAACACCGCTTCACTGACCGGCTTCGTTAGATAGCCAGAGGCGCCTTGGCGACGACCCCAGACACGATCGGTCTCTTGGTCTTTGGTAGTAACGATTACGACGGGAACGTCTTTGGTACGAGAGTCACGGCTGAGCTGGCGCGTTGCCTGAAAGCCGTTTAGACCCGGCATAACGACGTCCATGAGCACGAGATCAACCATTTCAGACTGTGCCAGTTTGACACCATCCTCACCGGAGTTTGCCTCTACGACTTCATAGCCGCTCTTTTCTAGAATTTTACGGAACTTGAAGGTTTCTGTTGGTGAATCATCAACAATTAAAATCTTAGCCACGTTATCCCCTCTCTTTACTGCTTTTTATAATTGGCTATTACTACTACTCGGTAACTTCTGACGAACCGACGTGTGCTTCGATAGCAGCCATCAATTCACCCTTACCAAACGGTTTTGTAAGGTATTCGTCGGAGCCCACAATGCGCCCCTTCGCCTTATCAAACAATCCATCACGCGACGACAACATAATCACCGGCGTATTCTTGAATTCATTGTTATTTTTTATCAGTGCACAGGTTTGGTAACCGTCCAAACGCGGCATCATAATGTCGACAAAAATAATGTCAGGGCGCGTATCAGCGATTTTAGCTAGCGCGTCAAATCCATCGACAGCAGTGACGACTTCACAACCAGCCTTTGCGAGAAGCGTCTCGGCTGTACGTCGGATCGTCTTGCTATCATCGATGATCATAACCTTAACGTTATCTAAGCTCACGCTCATGGTAAGATCCTTGTATAAAATTATTATTTCAGAGGAATTTAAGGAATACCTCTTATTGAACACACTTTTAACAGATTTTTCAGGCATTATCTAGCAACGCAGCCGCATGTTTTGCACTGTTAACGCAGTAATCTGCCGTTTTGTGTGAAAGTGAGTACTTATTAAGGAAGTTAATATGCCGTTATTGATTGGAATCGTAATGGACCCGATTGAGTCCATCAACTACAAAAAGGACACCAGCCTTGCGTTACTCTGGGCGGCCAAAAAGGCAGGTCATGAGCTTTGGTACATGACGCCTGAACAGATGTTTCAAAGACAGGGTCGCTCTCACGCACTAATGCGCCCGCTCGATGTTCACGAAGATCCAGATCACTTTTATTCTCTTGGCGAAGCTCAGGATCGCCCTCTTGCCGACCTCGACGCGATTCTAATGCGCAAAGACCCACCCTTCGACATGAACTTCGTCTATGCAACGTATTTCCTCGAGAATGCAGCGCGAGAGGGAACCCTCATTGTCAACAATCCCCAAAGCCTCCGTGACTGCAACGAGAAGCTGTTCGCTACTCAGTTTCCGGAGCTCTGCCCGGAATTGGTTGTGAGTTCTCAGGCAAGCGTGATAAAAGCGTTCCATGAATCATCTAAAGACACCATCATCAAGCCCCTCGACGGAATGGGCGGAACCGGCATCTTCCGAGTCAAAGGTGACGACGGCAACATCAACGTAATCATTGAAATGCTTTCCGACGGCGGAAAGACACCAGTCATGGCTCAGAAATACTTGCCCGAAATCAAGTTGGGCGACAAACGCATTCTAATCGTCGATGGCGAAGTGATGCCTTACTGTTTAGCGCGTATTCCGAGCCAAGGCGAAACACGGGGCAACTTAGCAGCAGGTGGTCGCGGGGTCGCCCAACCGCTCAGCGAAACAGATCGTGAAATTGCGGAACAGATCGCGCCCGCGTTGGTCGAAAAAGGATTACTATTTGTTGGGCTGGATGTGATTGGTTCAAAAGTCACCGAAATCAACGTAACCAGCCCAACGTGCGTCAGAGAGATTGAAGCCAGCTTCCCAATCGATATTGCCGCTAAGCTAATCACCGCTATCGAAAAAAGATGTCATTAAACCACTTATGAGCCCTGCTGTTATTACTGCCAACGACCGTTTAGCGATGACCTTGTTCATCGCGGCGGCTCTGCATGTGTTGCTTATCTTCGGCATTGCTATTGACCGTTTTCAGGAGCGAGCTGCGAATTCCTCCACGCGAATCACCGTTGCTCTTCGTCACGACGAGAACAATCCAGACGCAGATTTCAAAGCCCAGCACAGCCAACTTGGCAGCGGATCTGAAGAAGAAGTCCTCGAGCTTTCTTCACCAATCCCAGCGGTGGTCGCAGAGCTCGGCGACGCGGCCGATTTACGAGTAGGCGGTACGCCTCAGAGTGAACTGAGAATTCAGGCGTGGCAAAACCGATCGAGCTTTTTGATTCGAGCCATAAATAACAGTCACTCGACGACCCAGCAAGCCAATGCAGAGACTGGCGCAGGCAGCCTTGCAAGCCAAATAAGCCTGATCGAGGCACGCCTCAATGAGCTTCGTCAATCGTCCGCACGCCGACCGCGCGTCCGAACACTCACGAGTGTATCCACGCAAGCAGCGGAAGATGCGGCCTACTTAGAACAGTGGCGCCAACGTGTAGAGCAAGTCGGTAATGCGAGCTATCCTCAAGAAGCCGTCGACCAAAACCTATTCGGCAACGTAAGATTAAAGGTCAGTGTTAGAGCAAATGGCTCCGTAGCTGCGATTGAGCTTTTAAAATCTTCGGGCTATCGTTTACTCGATCGAGCGGCGATTAAAACGGTCGAGGATGCCTCGCCCTTCGCTGCCTTCCCTGAATCAATCCGTCAGAGTACCGACCAACTCGACATTATTCGAACCTGGCGGTTCGAACCTAGCGGCAGAGTCCACACGCAGTAGGAAGCGAAATGAAAGTCGATTTTTTATCCCAGCAGCTGATTATTTCAACCCCCAGCGTAGACGATGAGCTGTTCCAGCACTCGGTCGTGCTACTTTTTAAACACAATGAGGCGGGGGCGTTTGGGCTAATCATCAACAAGCCGACCGAGCATCAACTTGGCGAGGTACTGCTGGATTTAAAACTCAACGCAGACTGCTTAGGTTCAAAAGAGCCGATCTACCAAGGCGGTCCACTGGGTGTCGACCGAGGGTTCATCTTGCACTCCAGTGGCATGCGCTGGCCGAGCACGGTTAAGGTGACCGAGCAGGTCTTCCTGACTACCTCGAACGACATTCTTGAAGATATCTCCAAAGATCTCGGCCCGACCGAGTACTTGGTCGCCCTCGGTTATTCGAGCTGGGGGCCGGGACAACTCGAAGAAGAGCTTAAAGATAACGCGTGGCTCGTGGTTCAGCCCAATCGCAAACTCATATTCGGTGACCCAGGAACGCGATATGCGCGCGCAGCTGGACAAATCGGCATTAACATTGATCTAGTTACCCAGCAAAAAGGCGTTCAATGATTAAAAGCGCACTAGGGTTTGACTTTGGCATGAAGTCCATCGGCTTAGCCATTGGCCAAACGGTTTCAGGCACCGCAAATGAGATCAAACCGATCAAGGCGCAGAACGGTGCACCTCGGTGGGATGAAATCGAAAGAGTTATTGATGAGTGGCAACCTGACATCCTGGTGATTGGGCTGCCTCTAAACATGGATGGCTCTGAGTCGGAGCTGTGTCGAGCTGCGCGTCGTTTCGCGAATCGACTCCACGGCAGGTACGGCATTCCAATTGTGATGGCAGATGAGCGACTAACAACGCGCGAGGCAAAGCAAGAAGCCAGCCTTCGAGGCCGCAAAGGAAGCTACCGAGACAACCCGGTAGACTCCATAGCAGCTCGCCTGATTCTCGAAACATGGCTTAGCGAGCAACTCGAGAACGATTAAAACAGATTGTTATTATCGTCGGTGCCCTCAATCGACAAGCCGGAAGTGGCATCATTTAACGAATCTGCATTCGATTCCGACTGAAGCTTAATAAGCAGACGAAGGTCGTTAGGACTATCAGCGTAAGCCAATGCATCTTCGTAGGTAATCTCGCCTTGGTCGTAAAGTTTGAACAGTGCCTGATCGAAGGTTTGCATGCCGAGCTGAACCGACTTCGTCATGACTTCTTTTAATTCAGCTACCTCACCTTTGCGGATTAAGTCCGACACTAACGGCGTGTTCAGCAGCACTTCAAGCGCTGCACGTCGGCCTTTGCCATCAGGGGTCGGTACGAGCTGCTGTGCGACGATGCCGCGTAGGTTTAAACTTAGATCCATCCAAAGCTGACCGTGGCGATCAGCAGGGAAAAAGTGAAGAATTCGATCGAGCGCTTGGTTTGCATTGTTCGCGTGTAAAGTCGCCAAACACAAGTGACCCGTTTCAGCGAAGGCGATGGCATGATCCATTGTTTCGCGGCTTCGTATCTCACCAATCATAATCACGTCAGGCGCTTGACGCAGAGTATTCTTCAAGGCAATTTCATACGACTCGGTATCAAGACCAACCTCTCGCTGGGTCACAATACACCCTCGATGCTCGTGAATGAATTCAATCGGATCCTCGATTGAAATAATGTGTCCGTGGGAGTGTTCGTTTCGGTGGCCAATCATCGCCGCCAATGAGGTTGATTTACCGGTGCCGGTTGCACCTACGAACACTACCAGTCCACGTTTTGCCATGGCCAAATCTTTGATCACCGAAGGCAAACTCAGATCTGAAATACTCGGGATTTTTGTCTCGATTCGACGTAGCACCATGCCCACATGATTACGCTGGTAGAAAGCGCTGACACGAAACCGGCCAATGCCTTCACGAGAGATCGCAAAGTTCAGCTCTAGATGCTTTTTGAACTCTTGACGCTGATCTTCGCTCATAATCCCGAGAGTTAATGCCTCCGACTGTGCTGGAGTTAACTCTTGCTTGGTGATGGGCGTGAGCGAGCCATGCAACTTCACGGATGGCGCACATCCTGCGGTGATGAACAAGTCGGACGCCTTTTTTTTGCTCATGTAGGCTAACATGCGATCGAATTCTGTCATGGCGCTTAGAAGTTCTCCGGTACTTTCGCTTTCGCTCTCGCTTGCTCGCGTGAAATAATATTTCGTGCGACCAAATCTTGAAGACCCTGGTCCATCGTCTGCATGCCCACGGACCCACCCGTTTGAATTGCCGAATACATTTGTGCAATTTTATCTTCACGAATGAGGTTTCGGACGGCCGGGGTTCCACGCATAATCTCGTGACAAGCCACTCGACCACCACCCTGACGCTTTAGGAGCGTCTGAGAGATGACCGCCTGAAGCGATTCAGACAACATTGACCGAACCATCGATTTCTCTTCGGCTGGGAATACGTCCACGATACGGTCGATGGTTTTCGCTGCAGAGCTCGTGTGCAATGTCCCAAAAACCATATGCCCAGTCTCTGCCGCCGTTAGAGCAAGACGAATCGTCTCAAGATCTCGCATCTCACCAACTAGGATGATGTCTGGGTCTTCTCGTAACGCCGAACGGAGCGCTTCATTGAAGCCGAGCGTGTCGCGGTGAACTTCTCGCTGGTTCACAAGGCACTTTTTCGACTGGTGAACGAACTCGATCGGGTCTTCGATGGTGAGAATGTGCTCGTACTTGTTGTCGTTGATGTAATCCATCATCGCCGCTAGGGTTGTCGACTTTCCAGAGCCCGTCGGCCCAGTCACGAGGCAGATGCCGCGTGGAATCATCGAAATGTCGCGAAAAACCTGGCCCATGCCAAGCTCTTCCATAGTGAGCACCTTCGATGGGATCGTACGAAATACCGCACCGGCTCCGCGGTTGTGGTTGAATGCGTTAACGCGGAAACGAGCGACACCGGGTACTTCAAACGAGAAGTCGGTTTCGAGGAATTCCTCAAAGTCACGTCGCTGCTTGTCATTCATGATCTCATAAATCAAACTATGGACAGCTTGATGATCCATAGGCGGTAGGTTTATTCGACGCACATCGCCGTCAACGCGAATCATTGGCGGTAATCCCGCCGATAAGTGCAAGTCCGACGCGCCTTGATTATTTGAGAACGCGAGAAGCTCAGTAATATCCATTAATTGTCATCCGAGATGAATAGTTTTTAGAATGATTGAAAATAATATAGCTAGTGTCCGCCATCGAGTACAACTTGCATCGACGAATTCTCACCGAAATGTCGACTCAGTCCTCATTCTAGCCGTTAGCAAAACCAAACCCGCAGAGGATATCGCCACTGCATACCAATTGGGATTACATGACTTTGGCGAGAACTACGTTCAAGAACTCGAAGCGAAATCGGCCACCTTATCCGACCTTAACATATGCTGGCACTTTATTGGTCCCCTGCAAAGCAACAAAACCGCGACAGTTGCCTCCATTGCACACTGGGTACACAGTGTCGATCGTCTTAAAATTGCTCGCCGACTCAGCGACCAACGACCAGAGAACCTCGAGCCGCTGAACGTATGTATCCAAGTGAACATTGATCGCGAGGCTACCAAGTCCGGCGTGATGCCAGAAGACACACTGGCGCTTGCACTCGAGATCGCATCTTTACCCAACATCAAGCTCCGAGGGCTGATGGTTATTCCATCCGCTCACGTACCGGCGAGCCAAACAAAAGCCAGTTTTGCGCGTGCCGCAAAACTACTTAACGAACTCAAGGGACACCCTTTGTTACAATCTGCTCCTATCGACACTCTCTCAATGGGCATGTCGTCTGATCTCGAATTAGCGATTGAGGCAGGCAGCACGATCGTGAGAGTGGGAAGTGACCTATTCGGAGCAAGGAACTGAAATGACTATTAACAAAATTGTTTTCATTGGCGCGGGAAACATGTCGGGCGCAATTATTGAAGGCATGATTGCATCGGGCGTTTCTCCTGAGTCAATACACACGACTAACCGCAGCGACGAAAAGTGCCGGTACTGGGCTGAAAAAGGCCTGACCGCGCACCAATCGAATCTTGAGGCACTCCAAGATGCCGAGGTCGTGGTGTTAGGCGTCAAACCTAACATGATGAATGACCTTCTCAGCGAAATTTCGTCCGCGATTCCAAAGCACGCCACGGTAATTAGTGTTGCTGCAGGAGTCCCTTACAACAACTATC
Organism: Gammaproteobacteria bacterium; assembly: GCA_013372965.1. GTDB lineage: Bacteria > Pseudomonadota > Gammaproteobacteria > Pseudomonadales > DSM-25080 > Umboniibacter. The sequence continues at coordinate 5,005 of JABXIR010000174.1, read as the reverse complement.
GACATTTTCTACCAACCCAAACCATCGCAAGAACCATGCCCAACACCCCATGCTTAGTTGGCACCGGTGTTGTGGGGGTTTACTACGGCGATCAAATTAATCAAGCAACCGTTGAACTCGTCGAGTCTTTATTTAACCCGATTGCCATGGTTCATACGTGTAAAACCGAAGACGAAATCGACCTCGTGATCGCAGCGGCTGGGTCAGCTCCCGCGTACTTTTTCCTGTTTATTGAATCGATCATTAACGCGGCCCAACGACTTGGGCTTGAGCCCGAGGCCGCGGCAAAGATGGTCAAGCAAACGGCATTAGGCGCAGCCCAAATGACTGTCTCATCAACGGATACTCCACAAACGCTCCGTCGTAACGTAACATCACCAGGAGGAACAACCCACGAGGCAGTGGTTCGATTCCAAAACGACGGCCTTGAGCAGATGACCGAACACGCTATGCGTGACTGCATTGCGCGAGCTAAAGAAATGGCCGCACAACTCACCTTAAACAAGTAGGCGACACCATGATGTTTCAAGACACACTCAACCTCGTACTTCAAAGTCTTGCGACCCTATATATCGGCGCGATTTGGTTACGCCTGTTAATGCAGTGGAGTCGGGTCGACTTCTACAACCCGCTGGTACAAAGCATCGTTAAGCTCACGTCTCCAGTGATTACGCCTCTGCGTCGAGTCATTCCTTCGATTGGCTCGCTCGATACTGCATCTGTTGTCGCGGCATTCCTGCTGACGTTAGTTTTGGGCGTCTTGGCCGCCCTCATCATAGGCTACCCAATCCTACTGGGCTCTCAGCTCTTAGGAGCTGTACTTGGATCAATACTACTGCTGATCAAAGTCAGCTGGTGGATCGTCCTGATTGGCGTGATCTTGAGTTGGTTCCCCAGTGCGGCGCACCATCCCGTCGGCGGCGTGATCATGCACATTTCGAGAGGGTTACTCGAACCGTTACGCAAGATCATGCCGGATCTCGGCATGATCGACTTGAGCCCGATATTAGGGCTACTCGGACTAACCGTCCTTGAGAGCATTCTTTACACACTGATGAGTAGCGCCCAGCTACCCGCTCTTTATGGGTGGGTAATGTGACGGACCAAGGTCGACACTTCACACTCAAGAATGACGCAGGCGTTCAACTTGCAAACGGCGGGCTGCTCGAGCATTACGAGCTCGCCGTGTGTACCTACGGCGCATTGAATGAAAACGCAGACAACGCGATTTTAATCTGTCACGCGCTCACCGGAAATCAGTTCGTTAGCGGTACCGATCCATCAACAGGCAAGCCGGGCTGGTGGTCCCAGTACGTTGGACCAGGCAAAGCCATCGATACCAATCGCTTTTTTGTCGTAGGGGTCAACAATCTCGGTGGCTGTTCGGGCTCGACCGGTCCCAGCTCGATCAATCCGGCCACGGGCTCCGCGTACTTAAACGACTTCCCGAGTCTTCGAGTGCGTGACTGGGTGGCAACTCAGCATTGGTTGATGACTCAGCTCAACATTAAAAAGTGGTACGCGGTTGTGGGGGGCAGTCTGGGGGGCATGCAAGCGATGCGATGGTGTGTCGACTTCCCAGAAGCCGTTGAGCGCTGCGTCGTTATCGCATCGGCGACGTCATTAACCGCGCAAAACATTGCATTTAACGAGTTGGCCCGCTCTGCGATAAGCAAAGACCCCAGATTTGCCGATGGCAAGTATGCCAGCCAAAATACCCTTCCCGAAGATGGTCTCAGTCTAGCCCGAATGATCGGACACGTGACCTATCTTTCCGGCACCGGAATGAATGCGAAGTTCGGCCGAAGTCTTCAGAGAGGGTCCTTTGAATTAGGCAACAGCGATGCCGTCCAATTTGAAGTAGAAAGTTATCTGCAATACCAAGGAGCAAAGTTCGCGACGCGATTCGACGCAAACTCTTACATTCTTTTTACCCGTGTTCTCGATTACTTCGATTTAGGTCGCGACTTCGGGGGCGACGTTAGCAAAGCATTTACCCAATGTGACGCTCGATTCCTGGTCATTGGCTTTTCGACTGACTGGCGCTTCTCCGCACAACGCAGCGAGGAAATTACCGACGCACTGATTCGTGCGACGCGCCATGTGAGCTACGCCTGCATCGACTCTGAGCACGGCCACGATGCATTTCTCATCGCCAACACGCGATACGAGGCGCTATTGCGCTCATTCATCGAGGGGGAACCCAAACATGGATAATTTGTCGCCTAATCTACAGACTGTCGTACGTTGGATTAAGCCCAACAGCCGAGTTCTCGACTTGGGCTGCGGCTCAGGAACGTTGCTCTCCATTTTGACCGAGCAAAAAAATATTCAAGGTCTTGGGCTAGAAATTGATCCAGACAACATCTTGCAGTGTGTATCGAAAGGTCTATCGGTGGTCGAGCACGACCTTAACACGGGGTTATCGAGGTTTGATGACGCGAGTTTCGACACCGTCATCATGACACAAACGCTCCAAGCCATTGAGCGTCCAGATCTCATCTTGGATGAAATGCTTCGACTGGGGAAAGACTGCATTGTCACGTTTCCAAACTTTGGCCACTGGCAGCCAAGAAGCTACTTGCTATTCAAGGGGCGGATGCCGGTATCTGATTATCTGCCATACTCTTGGTATGACTCGCCCAACATTCACTTTTTTACGGTCAATGATTTCGAAACATTACTGACCGATAAAGGCTACCGTATACTCAACAAGCGAATGGTCGCGCAAAAGAAGGGGATTCAAACCCAATTATGTCAATTTTGGCCCAACCTCTTTGCCGAAACCGCCGTATACCATCTCGCAAAGTTCTAGGAGCAACCATGCGATATTTAATTCTTGTTCTTTCGCTGCTAATCAGCTCGCCATCGCTGTCGGAAACTCGAACCTACACCGACGGCCAAGGCATCCGCGTCTACCACACACTATTCAACAGCTTAATGATGGAACCAGACGCAGCGAATGCGCTCGGATTAACCCGCGCGGGCGATGTGGCCTCCTTGACCGTGGCACTCACCAAACCACAAGGTGATGATCGGTTTTCTCTCGGTCGCCCAGGGCTCTTGAGAGCTTGGTCAAAAAATATCCTGGGGCAAGAAGAGGAACTCTCTTTTGTCACCGTGGAAGAGGGGGACGTTGTCTACTACATCGCGCAAATTGACCACACCAATAATGAAACCCTACGCATAAAAATTCTTGCCGGCTTTGATGACGGCTCACGTGCCGAAGCGATTTTCCACCAGCAGATGTACGTCGAAAATGATTAACGTAGTACTCGCTAGCTCGAACGCTGGAAAGCTAAGTGAACTCAACGGCAGCTTGGGTGAGCTCGGCGTTCGCTTTACCTCACAATCTGAACACCAAGTGTCCGATGCGGTTGAAGATGGTCTGTCGTTCGTGGAAAACGCGATTATTAAGGCTCGACACGCCTCCAAGCAAACGGGACTTCCGGCGTTAGCAGACGACTCCGGTCTCGCGGTCGATGCGCTGGGGGGAGCTCCAGGGATCTATTCTGCTCGTTACAGTGGTGATCGCGACGATCGGTCAAACTACCTTAAACTGCTCCAAGATATGGAACGTCAACCGGATCGAAGCGCGCACTTTATTTGCTGCCTCGTGTTAGTGCGTCACTGGCAAGATCCAACACCCGTTATTTGCCAAGGCGACTGGCTCGGCGATATCGCCACCGAGCCCAGAGGGCAGCAAGGGTTTGGGTACGACCCGATATTTTTGCCTAAAGGCCTCACGATGAGTGCGGCAGAGTTGAGCAAATCTGAGAAGTCAGCTATTAGCCATCGCGGCAAAGCGGTGAAGCAGCTTAAGCAATTCTTGAGTCAACATCCAACATGGCTTACTCCCGGTGGATAGGCTCGCTCTCTACATCCACATTCCTTGGTGCGTCCGCAAGTGTCCATACTGTGATTTTAACTCGCACGAACGCCGTGACGCCCTTCCTGAAACAGCCTACATTGATTCGCTCATGCGCGATTTGCAACACGAACGCGATCTAGCAGGCGATCGATCCGTTAGCAGTGTGTTTTTTGGTGGCGGAACACCAAGCCTTTTTAGCGCAGAGGCCATTGGAAGGATTCTGACCGAGGCACGACAAATCTTTCGTTTCTCCTTGGACTGCGAAATCACCCTTGAAGCCAACCCCGGAACCTTTGAAGCGGACAAGTTTGCTGGATTTCGTAAGGCGGGCGTCAATCGCCTAAGCATCGGTGTTCAGAGCTTCGATTCACATCAGTTAACTCAACTCGGACGTATCCATAATGCCGACGAGGCCAAACGCGCTATTCAGTCCGCTCGAGAAGTTGGCTTTGATAACATTAACATTGACATCATGCACGGGCTCGCCAATCAGTCCGTCGAAGAGGCGCTTGATGACCTTCGATCAGCCATTCGCTTCAATCCAGAACACCTCAGCTGGTATCAGTTGACGATTGAGCCCAACACGGTCTTTTACAAGAAGCCTCCAACCCTTCCGGATATCGATGCTCTCAGCGATATCGAAGAAGCGGGTTTCAAGTTACTTCGAGAATCAGGATATCATCAATACGAGGTGTCGGCGTGGTCGAAGTCCGGCAGGGAGAGTCAACATAACTTGAGCTATTGGTACTTTGCGGATTATATCGGGATCGGTGCCGGCGCTCACGGTAAACTCACGCATAATGGTATCGCGGAGCGCCATCGAAAAACTCGTAAGCCCGAGGATTATCTCAGAGATTCCGTCGAGTCCGCCAAGCGCTGGGTCGTGACAAACGACGACCTTGTCTTCGAATATTTCCTGAATCGGCTAAGGTTGTTTACGCCGATATTCTTTAACGAATTCGAAGCCGCGACACAATTGAGTTTCGAGGTCTGTAGAGACACCTGCGTCGCTCTCGAAAGCCGAGGCCTAATCAAGCTCGGGCGCGATTGCTTCGAACTGACCTCCGTCGGTCGCCGCTTTCTCAACGACGTTCAAAGCGCATTTTTAAGAGATTAAAAAGTAAATTAGGTGAT
>JABXIR010000222.1 GCA_013372965.1 Gammaproteobacteria bacterium | reverse complement strand
GTTCGTGCGGCGCCCGTTGCGGTTCGTTTTTTGAGACAATGCCCGACGGTTTATCAAACGACTTATCAAGATGGTGAGCTAATTGTTGATGTCCGTCCTAATCTCAGAGAGGGCACCTTGTTGGTGACAATTATGTTCGACGAGCGAGTCATTGCGTCTTCGGAGCTTACCATTCACTCCGATGTTAAGCTTGATGTTTCCAAGGCGCTTACTCCGCTTGAATTATCGAAGAAAGATATTCTAAAGTACGGCACGATCTTTTTTGGATGTCTATTTGTCTCAGGTTTGGTGTTGTATGAAATGTTCAAGCTATTCGACTCGCTTGCAAGCCATCCTTACGGGGCGGTTGTCTACGCCTTTAGCTTGAGTTTAATCGCGATGGTGGCGATTCCGCGATTGCCAGTGTTGAGCAAGATTTACGATCCTAACCGAATGGTTCGTTTTAAGCTCCCCGGAAAAGATTCCTAACAGCTAAAAATCTTCTTTTGTAGTTTGATGCCTCATACTTGGTCGGCGTTTTAGATTAAACGCCGAACTTCTCTATACATTCTACTTGTGATTTAACATTCAATTTGCGAAAGATTGCTGACAGGTGGCGTCTTACTGTATTAAGTGCGATTGAGAGCTGCTTGGAAATAATTTGGGGTCTTTGGCCGGAGAGCAACAAATCCAAAACTTGTAACTCACGATTGGTTAGTTGGTACTGATGTGCGACTTCTTGGAGTTTCGAGGAGCGATCGCTACCCTCTTCATTGATTAGACTCAGCGTTTCGATCGAATCTTCGAGTAATGCTCGCAATTGAATATCATCATATAGACGTTGCCTCAGAATCTTTAAGTTTGTAGCGATTCGGGCGATGTTGTTGTGTTGTTTCTCGATTGGCTCTTCCATGGCTAACACAGCTTCACTCCTGTTTTTTCGTTACGTCACACGCTAACGCAAACGATATCGTTGTAATTCGAACATTTCGACGGCAAAAGGGCGCACTTGGCGCGTGCCGCCTTTAGCAAATTTCATTCGTAAATTTGACGCTTTGGTAACGGATTATGAATCGATTATTGTCGTCGAATCACGTCAAGGGAGGTTAATATTGCACAGTATAATTATCTTTAGCATACGACGTTTATCGTAGTGCTAAGTGAGCTTAGTCATACTACATATAGTGCTTTTATGTGGCCTATTCGGGTTTTATCCGTGACTAGTACATTTTTGCTAGATGTCAAATTTTTCTAGTACTTGCAGTAAGTGGCTAGTCTTTCTGTGAAGTTGAGCGAGTCCAACCCGATTATGTACTCGAGCGAAAAATTCAGGCGTTTTTTCAATTAATTTGAATTAGTTAAGTAAAGTGACAGTGTTGCCATTTAGTTATATGGTATTGCGTACCGAAACGGTTGTTGTTCAGAGAATTTCAGCACTTAAATAGCAACAACACTGATCACAAATAAAAAATAACTATTTGAATCGCGAGAAGCGATCGGTTGATGGAGTGAATTAATGGATACAAACCTAAAGTCAGACGACACATGGTTGTTCGGCCATCCAAAAGGCCTAAAAACGTTGTTCTTCACAGAAATGTGGGAGCGCATGTCGTACTACGGAATGAGAGCACTGTTGGTGCTTTATCTAACGCTATCAATTCAAGACGGTGGTATCGGCATTGAAGACGCAGCGATTGCTACTGCGATTTATGGTTTGTACACCGGCTTTGTATATCTTATGGGGCTGCCTGGGGGTTGGATGGCTGACCGTTTAATCGGTGGCCAAAAAGCCATTTGGTATGGTGGTATCGTGATCATGTGCGGGCACATTTCACTCGCCGTTCCAAGTGATGAAAGCTTCTTCCTTGGCCTGGTTCTGCTTGTACTTGGTACCGGTATGTTGAAGCCGAATATCACCGCCGCAGTCGGCCAGCTCTACAACAATGATGACCCTCGTATTGAGGCGGGCTATGCGCTTTACTACATGGGGATTAACATTGGTTCGGTTATCGGTTATACCGTGTGTGGGTATTTCTACCAAGATGAGGCGTTTGGTCCTCATTGGGCATTTGGAGCAGCGGCTGTTGGTATGTTCTTCGGCTTGCTTCAATTCAGAATGACGAAGGACTCCCTGAAGGGGGTTGCGAGTGAGCCGATCGCTCCACTGAGTCAAGAAGGTGCGAAGAAGGCATGGATGGCTATTTGGGCGTTCCTTGCACTAGTCGCGATCATCTTTGTCTCAGCCATGACGGGGGCGTTGGTATTAAATCCTAAGCCGATTGCAGAATGGTCAGCGATTATCTTCACGGTCTTATTCTTTGTTTACTTTGCTAAGGTGTTCTTCCTAGGCAAGCTGAACGGCGACGAAAAACGCAAGATGTTGGCGTTGTTACTTGTATGCATCGGTTCCGCGTGTTTTTGGGCAGGATTTGAACAGGCGGGTTCTTCGTTGAACTTATTCGCCAACGAAATTGTAGACCGCACCGTAGGGACATTCACGATTCCAACCGCTTGGTTCCAGAGTGCTAACCCATTCTTTATTATCGTACTGTCGCCATTTATGGCTGCTTTTTGGATTAAGCTCGGCCAGCGCATGGTAAGTCCAGCGTTCGGTATTAAAGCCGCGGTGGGTATTCTTATCATGGCGAGCGGCTTTATCGTGATGTTCTACGCGGCGCAAAAAGCAGCGGCAGGCTTGCCTGTTGCAGCGACTTGGCTCATTGCAACGTACTTCTTGCACACGGTTGGTGAGCTTTGTTTGAGTCCAGTTGCATTGGCTGCGGTGAGTAAGTTGTCACCCAAGCGTTTTGCAGGGCAGATGATGGGCGTGTTTGTCTTAACGTACTCAATTGGTAATATCATTGCGGGATTGATCGCAGGGGGCTATGACGCCAACGATCTGTCAACGATCCCTCCGATGTTCCTCAATATTGCGTTAATTAGCATCGGGTTTGCTCTTGTTATTCTGGCTGC
>JABXIR010000126.1 GCA_013372965.1 Gammaproteobacteria bacterium | reverse complement strand
GAGGAAAAGGCTCAGATCGAGTCGATGGGCGGTTTGGACGCCTTGATTGAGGCGTTCAAAGAACGCCTTAACGAACAGCATGATCGTCACCAAGGTGGTAATAAGTGGATCGGAACCGGCGGTACGTCGCCCTTTGGGCATGGCGGATATAACCCGGAGGGAATTCGTATTGGCGGGCCAGGTCGTCAGGGACGGGCTGTTAAAGTTTGGGATAAGCGCGAATTTAAAAACTACGATGACCGTATTGAACTCGGTACGAGAAACATCAAGGTAGCGCTGAAACGTCTTCGCCATTTTGCTCGCCAAGGTGCTGAGGATATTCTCGATATTGACGATACCATCCGGTCAACGGCGGCCAAAGGTGGGTTGCTCGACATCAAGATGGTTGCTGAACGACACAACGCGGTTAAGGTTCTGCTATTTTTGGACGTGGGTGGATCAATGGATGCCTACATCCGAACGGTTGAGGAGTTGTTCTCAGCGGCACGCACCGAATTTAAGCATCTAGAGTATTTCTATTTTCATAATTTCACCTACGAAGCCGTCTGGAAAGACAATGTTCGTCGTACCAACGAAGCGGTGCCCTTGAACGACGTCATTAATAAGTTCGGTAGTGACTACAAGGTAATTTTTGTCGGTGATGCCTCTATGTCTCCGTATGAGGTGATGTCTCCGGGCGGCAGTGTTGAACATTGGAATCAAGAAGCCGGGGAAGTGTGGTTTAAACGTTTGAAGGATAAATTCGATAAAGTCGTCTGGTTAAATCCCTCGCCTCTGCAATACTGGCAGTACACTCAATCGATCGGCATGATCCGAAGTCTGTGCGAAAACGAAATGTATCCACTAACCTTAGAGGGCTTAAGTGAGGCTATGGCGTCACTGTCGAGATAGGTAATAACGAAATGGTAAGTAAATCGTGACTGTAGGGTCATTGCTAGTCACTACTACTATCGAGCATTTCGGGTTAGACTTAGCCTGAAAAGTTTATTGATTAAACGTAACTTAAAATTAAAACAATTAGGAATTACTATGGAAGACGTAGGACGCCAAGGTCGAATCGACCACGGTTTGCCAGCTGAAGTCGACGTAGCTGCTTTTCCGAACATCACTTCGGTGTATCGCCAAGCAGTTAATAAGTTCGGTCAGCACACTGCTTTTTCTAGCATGGGACGTGAGCTCACTTTTGCTGAGATCGATCAACTTTCAGGTCAGTTTGCTGCCTGGATTCAAAACCACACCAGCCTGAAACCAGGCGACCGAATCGCGTTGCAGCTTCCCAACATTCTTCAATATCCCGTGGCAATGTTCGGTGCATTGAGAGCGGGTCTTGTGGTGGTTAACACCAATCCACTATACACCGCACGCGAAATGCGTCATCAGTTCAAAGACTCGGGTGCAAAAGCGATTGTCATTTTGGCGAATATGGCCAATTTGCTCGAAGAAGTGATTGGCGATACCGACATCGAGCACGTTGTGGTAACCGAGATCGGAGACCTACTTCCTCCAGTGAAACGTGTGTTAGTTAACACGGTTGTGAAGTACGTCAAGAAGATGGTGCCGAGCTTCAATTTACCGATGGCTAAGACGTTCCGTGAGGTACTGGCTTCAGGTCAAGGTCTTGCGGTTAACGAACAAGAAGCTCAATCCGACGATATCGCAGTCCTCCAGTACACGGGCGGTACCACAGGTGTTGCTAAAGGCGCCATGCTGACCCATGGCAACATTGTTGCGAATATGATGCAAACCGCCCCGCAGATGGATGCAACCGGTATGGTTGAAGGTAAGGAAGTGTTAATCGCTCCGTTACCGCTCTACCACATCTACGCCTTTACCATTCACTGCATGGTGGCGTTTCAGCGCGGTTGCCACTCGGTACTTATCGCCAATCCTCGCGACATCCCTGGATTTGTCAAAGAGCTTCGCAACCATAAGTTCTCGACGTTTATCGGGCTGAACACGTTGTTCATCGGCCTAATGAACAACGAAGACTTTCAGAAACTTGATTTCTCAACCCTAAAACTGACCATGTCGGGCGGTATGGCGCTTTCGCGCGCAGTTGCTGAGCGCTGGCAAGCGATGACCGGTTGCAGCGTGACGGAAGGTTACGGCATGACGGAGACTTCTCCTGTTGCCTGTGCCAATCCACCGAACGCTGAGCAGCTTGGTACCATCGGCTTACCTGTTCCTAACACCATGGTTAAGGTCATCGACGAGGACGGCAACGATCTGCCACTTGGTGAGACGGGTGAGCTATGCATCAACGGTCCGCAAGTGATGAAAGGTTATTGGCAGCGTCCAGATGCGACGGCTGAGGTGTTAAGTGATGGTTGGTTACGCACCGGCGACATGGCAATCATTCAGCAAGACGGCTTTGTGAAATTGGTTGATCGCAAGAAAGATATGATCATCGTTTCTGGATTCAACGTATTCCCTAACGAACTTGAAGACGTACTGATGGCGCATGACTCGGTTGTTGAATGTGCGGCAATCGGTTTGCCAGATGAAAAATCGGGCGAAGTGATCAAGATGTTCGTGGTGAGTAATGATCCAAATCTTTCTGCTGATGATGTTCGTAAGTACATGCGTCAGAATGTGACGGCATACAAAGTACCGCGTTTCGTTGAGTTCCGCGACGAACTTCCGAAAACCAACGTCGGTAAGGTGCTGCGTCGTGAATTGCGGGATGCGGAAACGAACGCCTCTTAATTACGACGAACGCGAAAGACTCGTATATAATGCCGCCTCTAACGAAGCGGCATTTTTTTTGAAATTTTTTAAGGCCTTATGAACCCATCGCACTCGGAATTTAACGTCGACGAACTCAGTAAAACTGTGGTTGAGGCAAACGTAACCCAGCGTGCCCAGCTAGATCAGCTCGCTGCGAAGATCCGACGATTGAAACATCAGTCCAAACCGACGTCCAAGCTTGAGTCTAAGTTTGAGAGCCTCTGCAAGCGCGCGCTTCGCAAATTCACCGCGCGTCAAAGTAATGAGTTGAATTTTGGCTTTCCAGCAGACTTGCCGGTGGTCGAGTCAAAGCTCGAAATTGCTGCGAAAATTCAAGATCATCAAGTCGTCATCATCGCGGGCGAAACTGGCTCGGGTAAAACCACTCAGCTCCCCAAAATTTGTCTTGAGTTGGGCTTAGGTCGTCGTGGGTTGATTGGTCATACCCAGCCCCGACGCTTAGCTGCGCGTGCCGTCGCTGACCGCATTGCAGAAGAGGTTGGCCAGCCGCTCGGTAAGGCGGTTGGCTATCAAGTGCGTTTCGCGGATGAAACCTCGGACAGTACGTCAGTAAAGCTCATGACCGACGGTATCCTTCTGGCCGAACTCGCCACGGATCCCTTGCTGTCAGACTACGAAGTAATCATCATTGATGAGGCTCACGAGCGAAGCCTCAATATTGATTTTTTACTCGGCTATTTAAAGCAACTGCTGCCCAAACGGCCCGATCTAAAATTGGTGGTGACCTCGGCAACCATCGATGTTGATGGATTCTCGAAGCATTTTAATGAGGCACCCATCATTGAGGTGTCAGGACGAAGTTTTCCCGTAGACGTCATCTATCAGCCGTTACTTCAAGACGATGAAGATCGCGCAGATTTGAGCATTTATGAGGGCATCGTATCGGCACTTGAGTACATCGAAGACCTTGAACGAAATTCGAGTACGAAAGGGGATGTTCTTGTATTTCTGCCAGGGGAGCGAGAGATTCGCGAGACTCATCAGCAAATCAAGCGTACCAACTTCAGTCACATTGAGGTTCTGCCTTTGTATTCGCGACTGTCGGCGGCCGAACAAAATAAAGTGTTTAAGCCTCACCGCGGGCGTCGTATTGTGTTGTCGACGAACGTCGCGGAAACCTCTCTCACGGTGCCAGGTATTGTTTATGTGATTGACCCCGGCTTGGCGCGGGTGAGTCGTTATAGCTATAAATCGAAGGTTCAGCGCCTGCCCATCGAAGCAATATCCCAAGCCAGTGCCAATCAGCGCGCAGGTCGTTGTGGTCGAGTTGCGCCGGGAACCTGTATTCGGCTCTACTCGGAAGAGGACTATTCTCGTCGCCCTGAGTTTACTGAGCCGGAAATTCTTAGGTCGAATCTTTCAACCGTCATCCTTCAGATGACCCATCTTCGATTGGGTTCAATTAGTGAATTCGGCTTCCTGAATGCACCTGAGAAGCCGATGATCAACGATGGTTACAAGCGACTTGAAGAAATTGGTGCTATCGATCGTACCAAAAAGTTAACGCCGCTAGGTCGGCAGTTATCGTCGATCCCTATTGATCCTCATTTGGCTCGAATGCTGTTCGAAGCGCATACCCGTGGCGCTTTACGTGAAGTATTGATTATCGTCAGTGCCCTGTCGATACAAGACCCTAGAGAACGTCCCGCCGACAAGCGTCAAGCCGCGGATCAAGCTCACAGCCAGTGGAAGCACGACGAGTCGGATTTTTTGAGCTATGTAAACCTGTGGAAGCATTGGCATGAACAGGCGGAAGAACTCAGTCAAAATCAATTGCGCAAGTATGCTAAGAAGCAATACTTGTCGTACCTACGGATGCGCGAGTGGCGTGATGTGCACCATCAATTGCATGGACTATGCCGCGAGCGTAAATGGTCTTTAAATAAAGAACCCGCGTCGTTTGAATCAGTTCATTCAGCTTTAGCGTCCGGATTACTCAGTCACGTTGCGCAAAAAGAAGACAAAGATGAATATAACGGTGCGAGGGGAAGAAAGTATGCACTGTTTCCGGGCTCGGCAGTTCGCAAGAAACGTCCTAATTGGATACTTGCGGGTTCGCTATTAGAAACCAGTCGACTGTTTGCGCATACGGTCGCTCGAATCGAGCCTGAATGGATTACCGAGATTGCGCAGCACGTTATAAAAACTGATGTCTACGAACCTTACTACTCGGTTAAACACGGTCGAGTGATGGCGTATCAACGTAGCAGTTTGTATGGGTTAATCCTACAAGATAAGAAACGCGTTCCATATGATCACACCGACGCAAAACTTGCGCGTGACATATTCATTCGAGAGTGTCTTGTTGCTGAGCAATACAAGGGTAAGGGAAAGTTTTATCCCGCAAATCTTGCGTTGAAAAAGACTCTGCAAAAGTTAGAAGACAAAACGCGTCGTCGTGATTTAGTGGTGGAAGACGACGCGATTTACGAGTTTTATAACGAACGACTGCCTGAATCGATCACGTCACTCGTCGCGTTTGAAACGTGGCGAAAGCAACAAGAGAGACAGAATCCTCGATGCCTTCATATGGAAGCGCATCACCTCGAGGCGCGACAGCTGTCGTTGCAACCGGGTCAGTTCCCTAATGAACTCACGTTAACCACGGGTACCTTCAAGTTGACGTATCGATTTGAGCCCGGTCATGCTGCCGATGGCGTATCGATTCACGTGCCGCTTCAGCATTTGGCGACGTTGCGAGAGGAAGAGCTGGAGTGGGGGGTGCCCGGAATTTTGCGCGATAAGTGTATTGCCTTGATCAAGTCACTACCCAAACAGTACCGCCGACAGTTAGTGCCGGTTCCGGACGTCGTTGACCGAATTCTTTTAGGGAAGTTAGATCGAACACGATCGCTGACGGAGGTACTTGGCGAACAAATCCAATATCTACTGAGCGTCAACGTTCCGGCTGACGCTTGGACACGTGAGTCTCTCGATGATTACTATCGGCTGAATGTTCAGGTATTCGATGATCGAAAGCGTCGAATCGCGTCGAGTAGAGATATCGAAGAGCTGCGCCGATCGTTAAAGCAAAAAGTTTCGAATGCGTTGCAGAAAGCCGAGGCGGATCTTCCCGATATTACCGACGTCACTGAGTGGACCTTTGGTGACCTTCCTGTGAAAAAAACCGTCTCGAAATCGGGCGTTAAAGTCACCGCATTTCCCGCGATTATCGATGGGCGCGATTCGACGACGGTGAAGTTGTTCGATGATGAAAGCCAAGCCTACGCAAGTTCCGTCCGCGGTGTTAGTAGACTCAGTTTGTATCAGCTTAACGATGCGGTAAAACAGGCTAAAAAGTCGTTGTTTACCGACAATCAGACGAAGCTCGCATTATCGGCTGTGTGCCCACGTGATGAACTGATCGACGACTTGTTGCTATCTGCTTCTCGGGATGTGTTTAATTGGCACGATGTACCTCGAGACAAAGTGAGCTTCGAGCAACGAATTACAGCCAACAGAAGCCAGTTTCTGCTCCGTGTTAACGAGCTTGAGGGTGAGCTAGCTCACATTTTTAATGAATATGCCCGTCTTCGTAAGGTATTGCGAAACACCAACAGCCTCGCCTTAACCTTTACGGTGAGCGATATCATTGAGCAATGGAAATTATTATTGGCGCCTGGATTTTTATGGCGCACACCGAGTCGTTGGTTGGCTCAATATCCACGATATCTCAAGGCTGCGCATGTCCGAATTGAGCAAGTTCAAGGCAAGGTACAGAAGGACAAATTAAATACCAACCTAGTGAACAGCTACATGGAACGTGTTAGAGATCAGCTTTACGCTGATGGATCTGTTATGTGGGAATCCGAAACTGCATTGGTTGATATTCGATTTATGATGGAGGAGTGGCGCATTCAGCTGTTTGCTCAGCCGATGAAGACGATTCTTCCCGTGTCTGAGAAACGAATAAAGCAAGCTCTCGCTGCTGTTTGATCATTCCTTTGATACGCCGCGAATAAAAATACGACTGGAGAATAACATTATGGCGAACAAATCATTATCTGCTGTAGCCGCGTTAAGTGCCGCATTAGCGGCTGTTTCTGCATCTGACCTAGAAGCCAATCCGTTCGATGCAACCAATCTAGATTCGGGTTACTTCGTCAACTTCATCGACGGTCATGCCGACGAAGGCAGTTGTGGTGAGGGCAAGTGTGGCGGTGAAGATGGCGAAGGCAATTGCGGCGAAGAAGGCGACGGTGAAGGCGCTTGCGGCGAAGGTAGCTGTGGTGGTGAAGACGGCGAAGGTAACTGTGGCGAAGGTAGCTGTGGCGGTGAAGACGGTGAAGGCAGTTGCGGAGAAGGTAACTGTGGCGGCGAAGACGGCGAGGGTAGCTGCGGCGAAGGTAAGTGCGGCGGCGCTTAATTAGATGCCTTTTGCAAATGTAAACGGCGTGGGCTTGGGCCTGCGCCGTTCTCTTATTCCAGAACTGATGACCGAAACCGGTCTCGAGGGCATTGATTTTTTCGAATTGGCACCCGAGAACTGGGTTAATTTAGGTGGTCGTTACAAAGAGCGTCTGCAATGGTTTGTAGAACGAAAGCCGCTCGTTTCTCATGGCCTGTCGTTAAATTTAGGCGGGCAGGACCCACTAGATACTGAGTTACTCAACGCAACAAAACAGTTTTTAGATGACGCCAATGTCGTATGCTTTTCGGAGCACCTCAGTTTTTCCCGATCGGGCGGGCAACTTTACGACTTACTGCCAATGCCGTTCACTGACGAAGCCGTGATGCACGTTTCAAAGCGAATACGTCAGGTGCAAGAGCATCTTGAGCGAAGCATCGCGATTGAGAACATTTCTTATTATCTCGCTCCGTTTGCGCAAATGACGGAAATCGAGTTTATCAACGCGGTATTGGTTGAGGCAGATTGCCAGCTGCT
>JABXIR010000259.1 GCA_013372965.1 Gammaproteobacteria bacterium | reverse complement strand
TCGTGGTTGTTCTGGCAAATGGGGAGTGCACCTATACTGGGCGGTGGATTTGGGCACTTTTACGCCTATGCTCCCGAAAAGTATCAGTATCCGATCGACCGCTACACCATGGAAGTTAAACGACAGCTTGACGTGTTAAATCGTCACCTCGAGAACAACACTTACTTGTGCGGCAATGAATACACAATTGCCGATATGGCGGTGCATCCATGGTATGGCGCTCTGGTATTAAACAAAGTGTATGATGCCGCAGAGTTTATAAGCGCTCACGAATACGAACACGTTCTCCGTTGGGCTAATGCCTTGATGGCGCGTCCGGCAGTAAGGCGTGGGCTAATGGTAAATCGAACCTGGGGTAATGAAGCAGGTCAACTCCACGAACGACACGATGCCAGTGACTTCGAACTGAAAACGGCCGATAAACTGTAATCTATTCGGCTGAAATAACCCGGCCCGCTAGCATGTCGATGAGTTGCTGGCGGCGTTCGGGCGAGATATCTCGTGACATTTCATAACGAACATGCTCCTGCTGATTTTGGTTGCAGGCAATACGCACCCCCCAGAGTGGTCTGATCTCGTTGGGTAACATCGAGTATCTAACATCGATAATGTAGTGTGGATCTCGAGGGTCGATTGCAATGTAGTCTTTCGAGAACCAGCGAAAGCGCTCGATGTCATTAAGTTGCGTTAATTCATTGGTTAGACACGTGTTTGCTACATCTAAGCGTGGAGTCGATTCTCCTGGGTACCATCGATCGTTAAAACCGATGTTGATTGCATCAACATAAAACGCATCCTCCCACTGATAGACAATCTTCCAGAGTAGTAAGTTAGCGAAACTAGGTTTTGCAGAGATCTGCTCGGGAAAGTGGCCTCGCTCGGCGATGATAACTTTTGCTTGCGCAATAGCGCGTTGATGTTGGACGAAGCCGAGTGCTAGATAACTCACAATGAAGGCCACCGCAAAGCGACTGAGATTGATGGATCGCCTTGTGATGGCAATGACGAGTATAAGCAGTGCGCCCAAGGTCAATATCGGGTCGATAATCGAGATGCTGTCCCACGCCACACGATGATCGGTGAATGGCCAAAATAGCTGAGTTCCATAGCTGGTGCAGGCATCGAGTAGGCCGTGCGTAGCCCACCCTGCAGTGGCAGCAAACACGTATCGACGCTTTTGCATCGGCCACCATCGCCTTAGCAATAGAGCTAGTATCAGACCCACGATCGCACCGCCAATGGGTATGAAAATAAGAGAGTGGGTGAAGTGACGATGATACTCTAAAAACAGTAATGGGTCGGACGCTGAGCGTATGAGTGTGTCGAGATCTGGCGCCATACCCGCGAGTGCACCCGCCAGTGCAAACGGGACGACTTCATTGCGTTTGCTTAAGCTCGCTGCGACGGCCGATCCTACGACGGCTTGAGTTAATGGATCCATGGTACGCTCTTTTTCTTTTAAAGTTCGCATAAAACAGACGGTTTTGTCGATGTGTATTGCCGAAGTGGATTACAAGTGAAGAAAAGTTAGCTAAGGTTAACTCAACGAAGCCGACAACATAAATTCATGACGCCTACTGTATGTTTCTGAAACCAATGTTTGTACTAATTTTGTCGATGCTCTTGACGACGCAGGAAAGTTGGGCGCAATCCTCCAAAAATCGGCGCGACATCGACACGAGTTACGTTTACTCCGTGGTGCTGGGCTCGGGTATCTACTCGTCTCGCAACGATAAAATCGTCGTGGTCAACCTTCCATTTGAAGTGCTTCTGACTGAACCCTCCGAAACAGAACCGTATTGGCGCTACGAAACGGTTGCGCAAGTCGGCTATCAGAGTATTGGTACTGATGACGTCTCACAATGGATTCCAAGGAGTTTGGCTACACTGAGTGTGTTTCCAACCCTTGAATATATTTACCCGCTAACGCCTGATACCCGTCTCCGACCTTTAGTTCAGGTAGGCGGAGGCTACGATTCAGACGAGAATAATTGGATTCGATATCGATCAGCCGGTATTGAGCTGGAAAGTGACTGGGAGTTTGGTGAGGGGTGGCAGATCGCTGCCTCACAAGAATTTGTTTATGCTCACGAACGGTCAACGGGCGAAAGCCCCAATACGTCGTCGGTGACGATGTTCCAAGCGGGTTTCGATTTCCGCCGAGGTTTTGAAGTGGACGTATTCGGGAAGCGATTACATGCCTCTGTGTATACAATTTGGCAACATTTTTTCGATGATATTGGGCTAGGGCGCGAATACATAAACGGTATTAACGTGAAGGACCTGTATCAAATTGGTATTACTTTGGGCGTAGGGCGGCCCTTTGATGTATTCGGATATGAGATCGATCGAGTCTACTTGGGTGTGACGCGCGGCGATGGGGTAAAGGCGGTGAACTTTGGTGTTGATTTACCATTCTAGCGGCGCCAGTTGAAGTTTTGATTTCTGAGCACAGGATAAAGTTTGTACTGCGAATTCACTGCAAATTTTATACACTGTCCTCAAGCAGACCGGTCAACTTAAATCACTACTCACACAGGAAATACGATGAGCCGCATTTTAACTACTCATGTAGGATCTCTTCCGCGCACCCAACAAGTCGTCGACGCTATCTTCGCTCGCGAGCGAGGAGAGAATTTCAATCGCACCGAATTCGATCAGATCATGGCTGACGCGGTGGTAGAAAACGTCCGCCGGCAAAACAACGCAGGGGTAGACATCGTGAGTGACGGTGAAGCGTCAAAGATCTCCTATGCGAC
>JABXIR010000264.1 GCA_013372965.1 Gammaproteobacteria bacterium | reverse complement strand
GCATCCAACAGATCATTCGCCGTCATTTCAAATAGTTTACCGGCGGCAAGGCTTAACAACGAGCTGGAGAGTTCAAAACTCAGCGTGAGACTGATCTTAGTGGCGTCTTCGCTGAGCGCTTTGAATTCCCAGTAACCTTCGAAATGAGTGAATGGGCCGTCGACCAACTGCATTGTCATTGAGTTCGGGCGGTTCAATTCATTTCGAGTGGTGAAGCTTTGTTTAATGCCCGCCTTGCTTAAATGAAGTCGTGCCTCAAGCTGATTCGAGTTAGATTCAATCACGTCGACACCCGTACAGCCTGAGAGATACTCAGGGTAAGCAGCAACGTCGTTAACCAAATCGAATAAACGATCCGAAGGGTACGGCAAAAGTACGGAACGATGAATTGACGGCATATACACCTTTAACAAAAATAGGGGCGGCCATTTGGCAACCTTGCAGGCTAATAGCATACCAATTTGGCGCTTTTAACGCCAAGCCCAGTTGGTTATTAGGCTATTCCACAGCACAAATACACTAGCTATTTTTCGGCCGCACATTACAATGCTCGACTATGGGAAAAAAGAAAGCAAAACCACAATCAAACGTCATCGCACAAAACCGACGCGCACGATTCGACTACCATGTTTCCGATACCTTTGAAGCGGGCGTCGAGCTAAAAGGCTGGGAAGTCAAAAGTGCTCGCGAAGGTAAAGTACAGCTGACGGACACTTACGTTGATATCCAAAAGGGCGAAGCGTGGCTTCTTAACGCCCATTTCACCCCGCTTAAAACGGTCTCGACACACTATGTGATTGAGCCTGATCGTGTTAGAAAACTTCTACTTAACCGAAAAGAAATCGATCGATTAGAAGATGCCGCCAACCAAAAAGGCTACACCATCGTATGTACCCAAATGTATTGGAAGGCACATCTCATCAAGATCGAGATCGGTTTGGCGAAAGGTAAGAAGCAACATGACAAGCGGGAAACTGAAAAGAATCGAGATTGGGATAGGCAGAAAGCACGCTTACTTCGCAACGTCTAATAGAAAGCATGGCACTTGCCATCTCTCTCGATTAAAGTATTAAAAAAATAATAATTAAAGGTTTAACACTATGGCTGCTCGCGGCGAATTTTCCTCACGACTTGGTTTTTTAATGGCAGCGGCAGGATCTGCCGTTGGTCTCGGTAATATTTGGGGCTTCCCGACACAAACGGCAGAAAACGGCGGTGCGGCGTTCGTTATCGTCTATCTAGCACTGGCCTTTTTATTGGCCTACCCAGCACTTATGGCAGAGCTGACCATCGGTCGTGCAAAGCGCGCCAACGTGGTTGACGCTCTTGGTCACATCAGTGAGGGCAAGGTCGCTCACTACATCGGTGCGTCGGTTGGCTTGGCAGGTGTACTAACAGCAAGCTTAATTTTAAGTTTCTACGCGATTCTTGCGGGCTGGATGATGTCTCACATGGTCGAGCCAATCACCACTATGGTCGGCGCGACCGACGCATCGTCCTGGTTACTTTCGCAAGGACCGTTCAGAGACACACTCTTCACGATATTGTTTTCCGTTCTCACGATGCTCATCATCGTTGGTGGCGTTCGCGAGGGTATCGAGAAGTGGTCGACGCGTTTGATGCCGTCACTGCTCACCATCTTAATTGCATTGATTCTGTATGTATTGTTACAGCCAGGCGCTGTAGAGGGGCTTCAGCTGTACCTAGTCCCTGACTTCTCGCGCATCACCGACCCAGACCTGCTGATGAACGCCATGGGACAGGCGTTCTTCTCGCTCAGTCTCGGTGTGGGCACCATGCTTATCTACGGATCATACGTGAGCGAACAGGAAAATCTTCCTCGCCTAGGGGCTTCGCTAACACTGATTGATACAGGCATCGCATTTACCGCAGGTCTGTTGATTCTCCCGGCAATGTTTGTCGCTCAGCACTACGGGACACCGATCTACAACGACGCAGGCGAGCTTGCCGCAGGCCCTGGTTTAATTTTTTCAGTACTACCATCCGTATTTGACAGCATGGGTGGTATTGGCCCAATTGTTGCGATTGCATTTTTCCTTCTAATGACAATTGCAGCACTAACATCGTCGATTTCAATGTTAGAGGTACCCGTGAGTTTCGTTAGCGAGCACTTCGGTGTTCCGCGTAAGATTGCGACGTTCGTTGCAGGATTTATTATCCTCTCATTTAGTATTGTCATCGTATTTAACTTTGAAGCGATGTTTGGCTTTGTTGCCGATCTAGCTACCGTGTATTTCGAACCTCTCATAGGCTTAGCCTTCTGCGTTTTTGCGGGCTGGCTATGGAGCCGTAACGAAGCTATGAAGGCTCTTGCCTCAGGCCACCCTGACGGTGAAGGGGCCTGGTTCGTAAAAGTCTGGCCATACTACGTTAAGTTTGTCTGCCCAACGCTCATTATCGCGATGCTCTATCCGACCATCATGGGTTTATTCTAAAACTCAGCATTTCCCTTGAAACGCCCCGACTCCGTTCGGGGCGTTTCTTTATTTAAAGTGCTCTAAAATGCTCAACCAACAACGTGATTCTGTTGGTTCCTTCAAGGCGTAAAATGGGATACGGTTGAACGAACCATCGACACAATGAAGACTATGTTCAATTACCATAATTCGATTATTCAGAAATACCCGTCAGGCCGACTTCTTAGCATCGACGCGCTGCGCGG
This sequence comes from Gammaproteobacteria bacterium, assembly GCA_013372965.1. GTDB lineage: Bacteria > Pseudomonadota > Gammaproteobacteria > Pseudomonadales > DSM-25080 > Umboniibacter. The sequence continues at coordinate 1,087 of JABXIR010000264.1, read as the reverse complement.
GTTCTTTATCGCCGCGATGATTATCGTAAACACTCCGGGTAGCTGGGACTTTGTTTACGCGCCATTGCTTCATGCGAGCTGGAACGGTTGGACACCCACCGATGTGATTTTCCCCGGCTTTCTGTTTATCGTTGGCATCTCGATCGTTTTGAGTATGCAACATAAAATCCCCACGGCAGATCAACATCGTCGCATCGTCACCCGGTCTTTAAAATTATTCGCGCTCGGGTTACTCATTGCAGTGTTCTACTACCCCCTAGGCGCCGATCATTACCCTTGGTGGCAAGAGCAAGTTGAGCAAGTACGCATCATGGGTGTACTCCAGCGCATTGCGTTGGTGTACGCAGTGTGCGCCCTAGTTGTATTTCACTTTAATACCATGGGTTGGCTTCTGTTAAGCGTCGCTCTGCCCACCATTTATTGGGCATTGATGCTCTATGCACCATTTGATGTCATGGGGCTCGAGTTTACCGGTACGCTAATACATGGCACGAATTACGCGGCGTACATCGATGATTTGGTGCTGGGTCGTGATCATGTGTACTTCGATCAGATACTGCCTTTCGCTTACGATCCGGAGGGTTTGTTGAGTACACTGCCGGCGATTTCCAGCGGGCTTTTAGGCGCTCTCGCCGGCAAGCTCATCGTAAATCGAGGAGCCGCAAGTTTCCCGGTGCTCGCGATCGGTGGCGCTCTGATGACGGTGATTGGGCTCTATCTTGATGAACTCATTCCGATTAATAAAACGCTCTGGACGCCAAGCTACGTGATTTTGATGGCAGGCATTAGCATGATATTGACGGCGGCGGCGATTCTATTAATCGATGGGCTCTCATTTAAATCACCGGTTGCCAGCTTATTAGTCGGAGGGTCAAATGCCACGGCTTTCTATGTGCTATCCGCCTTACTCACGCGTCTATTTATTATGATTCCCATTGCCGACACCTCTTTACAGGGTTGGCTGTATCTTGAAGTATTCCAGCCAATGTTTGGCAACTACGGCGGAAGCTTAGCGTTCGCCATCGCCTTTTTAGTGTTGTGTTACATTCCAATTTACTGGATGTTCCGTAAGGGCATTTTCTGGAGG
>JABXIR010000229.1 GCA_013372965.1 Gammaproteobacteria bacterium | reverse complement strand
CACCAATCTCATCACCAATGCGATTAATTACCGTTCGCCCGAACGTGCAACGCACATCGAAATCACGCTCGAAAAACGCGAGCGTGATCAAATCGATCTGCTTAGAGTTACCGACAACGGCGTTGGAATAAGTGAACGCTACTTCCAAACGATATTTGAACCGTTTAAGCGACTCGCTGATAAGCGTATTGAGGGCTCGGGTATGGGGCTATCAATCTGCAAACAAATCGTAGAAGGCCATAATGGAAAGATTTATATCGAAAGTTCGAGCGAACAGGGCACAACGTTTGCGATAGAACTTCCATCCATCGACGGCCTTTGCACCAGTTAATCGCTCACCAACAGCCTTGGTGAGCGATTAAAAGGTGTTCAGCGACGTACGTTACTCTCGTCGTACTCAACTTCGTTTATCCAAGCCTTCACACGGTGAACTCGCTGCTTAATTCGAACCAACAGAATGTAAAGCGCCGGAGTGAAGATCAACGTTACAAGGGTCGCTGCGATCACACCAAACGCTAGAGACACCACCATCGGCTTCAAAAACTGTGCTTGTGGCGAATGCTCAAAGAGTAAGATCGGTGCAAGACCAACAAACGTGGTAATTGACGTCAATACGATAGGACGGAAACGATCAACACCACCTTGTACAACTGATTCGTATAGATCTTTACCACCTCGATAGAGCTGATTTATTCGGTCGACGAGAACGAGATTGTCGTTTACGACAATCCCCGCGACCGCCAAGATTCCAAGTGCCGAAAACATGGTCATGTTAATGCCAAGGAGAATATGCCCGATCAACGCGCCAATGAAGCCAAATGGAATGGCCGAGGCAATCAATATGGGCTGGGAATAGCTCTTAAAGGCAATCGACATTAGCATTAAATTGATCAGGACGGCCGTGACAATCAAAGCCACAAAAGCCGATTGAAACTCTTCTTGATCTCGCATTTGCCCTGAGCGATCGACCGAAGTGTCGGGGTAGTTAGCACGCCATTGAGGAACGTAATCCGTGAGGATCTCATCAACGATCAACGTAGGATCGCTCGTGTCTTCAAGTACCTTGGCAGTAATTGTCGCAGCACGGCGTCGATCGATTCGCTGAATCGTGGTGTAACCTGGAACAACAATGGCTTCAGCGACGGTAGAAAACGGCACTTCAATACCGGAAGGCGTTCTTACATACATGCTAGACAGTGTGTTAATGGTTCTACGCGCTTCTTCTGGGTAGCGCACCATGACCCGGACGTCCTCGTTACCACGTGGGATACGCTGGGCCTCCTCTCCGTAGAAACTTTGACGTACCTGTCGAGCAATGGATCGCAAGGTGAGCCCAAGAATCTCAGCCTGAGGCTTAAGACGGATTTCAATCTCATCGCGAGAGGCTTCCATCGAGCTCTCGATATCGATCACGCCCGGGTAAGCCCTCAAGCGCTCCTTGAGTAGCTCGATAACGGTCGTAAACTGCTCGTTGTCCGTTGCGGTGACATTCAATGAGATGTCTGGGTTATCACCACTAAACGTACAGTTGAGTCGGAACTCTTTTAGCGGAGGCAGATCCTCCAGCTCGCGGCGCCAAGCGTCCGCGAGTGCGCAGGTATCGACGGAGTAGCTCGGATCATCGATTTCGAGTACCACGACCGAGTTATTTCTCCACGACCATCTCATCGTGCGGCCGAGCACTGACTCGCCGTTTTCATTGAGTGCGATATCCATTTGCTCGATACGCTCGAGACCCTCATTGATCGCATTGCTCACTTCACGTGTTTGGGAGAACGGCGCACCCGACTCCAAGGTAGCACGAGCCACGAGAGCGTCTGCATTAATTTCTGGGAAAAACGACGTACGCACGCCACCCGTCGCGTAATACACCACTAACAGTAAAAACAATGAGAAAAAGGCCGTCAGAGTGACACGCTTAGCGCGAACACTCTTTTCCAGAAGTGGTCGATACGTCTGCGATGCAAAGTTCATTAAGCCTTCAGCGAAACGCTGACGAAAACGACCGATGGGGTTATTAGACTTCTTCTCTTCACCAACGTGTGCAAGGTGCGCCGGCAAAATCAATAGTGACTCGATGAGAGAGAACGTCAATGTTAGCAACACGACCATCGCAATAGGACGCTGGAATGCCGCACCTGACCCAGGCAAGAACAGCATCGCCGCAAAGAAGACCATCGTCGAAAGAACCGCAAAAACAACTGGGCCAGCCACTCGCTGAGCACCCGCGATCGCCCCTGAAGTGCCCTTGAGCCCCGCCTTTTGCTCGGTGTAAATCGATTCGCCGGAAATAATGGCGTCATCAACGACGATACCCAAGATCATTAGATAAGCGAACATCGAAACCATGTTAAGCGTCGTGCCTGTCGGCGGCATCAACCAAATCGCCCCCATAAACGCCACACCGATACCTGCAGCAACCCAGAACGCCAAGATCGGACGGAGAAAGAGCATCAGCACGATGAATACTAGGATCAAACCCTGCACCGCGTTGGAAACGAGCAGGTTCATGCGGCCTTCGAACGCCTCTGAGCGATCTCGCCAGGTGGTGATAGTAATGCCGTCGGGCAGCGTTTTTTGCGCGTCCGCAACGTACTCACGAATTCGTGCCGTTACCGCGGGGAGGTCGGGTCGCTCACCGCCCGTCGCAACCTCAACCGAAGCGCCACGAACGCCGTCCACATCGGCATATAAATCGAACTCTTCGAAACCATCCGTCACAATCGCTACGTCACGAATACGAACAATCGTTCCATCTGGCTGAGCTCGTACAACAAGCTCTTCGTAGTCCGTCGCGGTATAGGCTTGACCACGGGTTTGTACTTGGATGTCTCCGCTGGCAGCTCGAATGGTGCCGGCCGGAAGATTAAGTGAGCTGTTTCTTACTGCGCTAACAACGTCATCGAAACTGAGGTTGAAGCGGCGAAGTTGAGCATCTGAGATTTCGATACTCATTTCGTTAGAACGGATTGCTTCAAGATCGACCTTACTGACGCCTTGAATGAGCGCGAGATCATCGCGGACACGCTCAGCATAGGTCTTTAACGTCTGCTCGGGTACATCACCAACGATCAACACATCAATCGCTTCGATTGTGAATCGCATTTCCCGAACCAGCGGTCGCTCGGTCTCAGCAGGCAGCGTAATGACACTATCGACCGCCGATTTCACGTCAGCTAACAGACGCTGAATATCAACACCGGCGTCTCCCTCGACTTGAACCCGCGATCGAGACTGCTGCGAAAATGACGAGATTTCTTTGATACCTTCAACGGTACTGACAGCATCCTCGATTCGACGCGTCACCAGCTCCTCTACTTCGGAGGGGCCGGCGCCTGGGTACGCCGTTTCTACGACGACCATATTTAGCGGTATCGACGGAAAGACTTCTTTTCCCAAGCGCGGCATCGACATAAAGCCGCCCACCAAAATCAGGATCATCAGCAAGTTGGCTGCAATCGGGTTCTCAGCGAACCAACGAATCAAGTTTCGCATGCCTGGTTATTCCCCTTTAATCTTGACGGCCATTCCTGGCACAGCGTAAGGCATTTGGTCTGTTATCACCGCGTCGCCGTCCATTAGATCGGCGATTACCAGTACGCTCGTTGGTGAGCTTTGGAGCAGCTCCGCTTCAACAAACTGCAAACTGCCATCGCGCAGCACGTAGATCACGTTTCCAGGCTTCAGCGCGTCTCGCGGCATTGAGATTGCCCCCTCGATGACTTCGCCTTGGATGCCCACCTCAACGAAAAGGCCTACAGGAAGCATGGTGTCGGTATCGATCGAGATTAGATCGCTCACTTCGATTACGGCGTACACCGTTTGTGAAGCCACATTTAAAGACGCCTCAACACGCTTTAACTCGCCATTCCAAGTGTGCACTCGGCCACCATAAACACCCGTAATCACCGTTGGCACAGAGAAATCATCCTGATGTCTAGAGGGGAGATTAATGAGGCGAACCTGACGGTCGGTCAATGGCACTCGAACCTGTAACGAATCCGTGCTGTAAACGTGCGCAATTTTTTGCCCTGGTGACACATATTGGCCTAGCTCAACGAACTTTTCGGCCATTTGCATATTGAACGGGGCTTTGATTTCTGTTCGCTCTAAATTCAGCTCGGCCTGCCTAACATTGGCTTGCTGAGCCGCGACATTTGCTCTCGCTGCTTCGAGCTGTGGTTTGCGGAGCGCCAGTGCGTTCGCTTCGTCGTTGCCGAGATCTCGCCACTCGCGCTGAGCCTGACGTGATTGACCTTGCTCTTGTGCAAGCTGGCGTTCAGATTCTGCAAGTTGAGCGCGCGCGCGAGTAAGAGCGATCTCGTAATCCGCTTGCTCTAGAGACACGAGCGTTGCGCCAACTTCAAAAAATTCGCCGTTATGGAAGTCGTCCGAAACGTCGGTAATGATGCCTGAGACGCGAGACACTATATCGATTTTCCGAAGCGGTTCGACTGTGCCCTGAGCTCGAACCAAGGCCGGAGAAGAATCCGCTGAGACTCGGTAAACATTAACCGAAGGCGCGACGACCTCGACCTGCTCTCGCTCCTGGGGGCGCTTAGGAGTCGCGACCATTAATATAAAAAGAACAACAGTGATCAACACTAATGCTACAAAAAGGATGTTTTTACGGGACATAAAGGGGCTCTTAAGCTCAACAGCGAATAAATTTCGCGCCATAGTAATAAAATTTGAGCGTAAGCATAGGGCTAATTAAAAAAAACCGTCATCCGTCATTTCCGAAGGCAGGTAATTTTGCCACAATAGCCCAAAATCGTTGTAACCGAGTGAATCATGACAAGTATCCCTTCTCGAATCGCACAATTATTGGGCGTTCGCGTCGAACAAATCGACGCTGCCATTTCACTTCTCGACCAAGGCGACACCGTTCCCTTTATTTCTCGATATCGAAAAGAGGTCACGGGAGGTCTCGACGACAGTCAGATGCGTCAACTTGAGGATCGACTTCGTTATTTCAGGGAGCTCGAGGACCGCCGAACTTCGATTCTTGGCGCGATCGACGAACAGGGCAAACTTACGGCGGAACTACAAACGTTAATCGAGGCTGCGGAAACCAAGACCGCGCTCGAGGACTT
>JABXIR010000203.1 GCA_013372965.1 Gammaproteobacteria bacterium | reverse complement strand
TTCATTGAGGGGCGGCATAAACTCACTACCGACACGCTGTAATGGATAATAAGCCGAGGCACTCAAGGCGACCACCAACAGAATGGTAAGCTTCGGCCAAGTCAAACACACACCGAGTAGCGCTTCGTAAGCTTTAATAACTCGAACTTGAATCGGACGATGTTGATTCGCATTCACCTTACCGCGCATTAGCACGCCCATCAGTACCGGAACCAAGGTAATGGAGAGCGCAGCCGCTAGAGCCATTGCATAGGTTTTCGTGTAGGCCAAAGGCCCAAACAACTTCCCCGAAGGGCCGTCCAGTGCAAACACGGGCACAAAACTCACCGTAATGATCAACAATGAGAAGAATAGCGGACGACCCACCTCTACCGACGCATCACGAACCCGTTGCCAGTGAGTTCGTTCGTCGTCCATCGACAAGTGTCGGTGCATGTTCTCGGTCATCACAATGCCGCCGTCTACCATCGCACCAATGGCAATCGCGATGCCACCTAAGCTCATAATATTGGCATTCACCCCCTGCCAGCTAATCACTGCCAAGGCGGCGAGTACGCCCAGCGGCAAGCTGATCATCACTACCAACGTAGAGCGAAAATGCCACAGGAATAGCGCGCAGATTAAACCCACCACCAGCAATTCTTCAAAGAGCTTGTTCGTCAAATTGTCGATGGCTGAGATGATCAATTTAGAACGGTCGTAAACGGTAACGATCTCAACACCATCGGGTAGACTCGCTTCAAGCTGGGTAAGCTCGGCTTTTACGCGCTCAATCGTCGATAATGCGTTCTCACCACTTCGCATCACAATAATGCCGCCCACGACTTCCCCTGCCCCGTTAAGCTCCGTTACACCTCGACGCATTTCGGGTCCTTCGCGTATCTCAGCAACGTCGCCTAAACGAAGGGCAACACCACCCGCTTCGGTACGAATAACGATCGACGCGATATCTTCTCGAGATTGCAAGTAACCGCGCGCACGAACCATGTACTCCGCTTCGGCCATTTCAATCACCGAGGCGCCGGTTTCTTGGTTACCACGGCGAATGGCGCTGCGTACCTCATCCAAGCTTAACGAGTAGGCCCTTAAACGGTTCGGTTCAATGACAATCTGATACTGCTTCGTCATACCACCCACAGTCGCAACTTCAGAAACGCCTTCAACGCCCTGCAATCGATAGCGCAGCGTGTAATCTTGCAGTGTGGTTAAGTCGGCTAGCGTGTGTTGCCCACTTCGATCGATCAGCGCGTACTGATACACCCAGCCCACGCCCGAGGCATCAGGTCCCAGTTCAGGTTCCGCGCCACTCGGTAAGAATCGCCGCGCCTGAGAGAGATACTCGAGTACCCGCGAACGCGCCCAATAAGGGTCTGTACCCTCATCGAATATCACATAGATGAAGCTGTCACCGTAAACACTCATGCCGCGAACATCTTTCGCCCCGGGTACAGACATCAAAGCCGACGCCAGTGGATAGGTCACTTGATCTTCAACCACTTGAGGTGCCTGGCCCGAGTACTCTGTTTTAACGATGACCTGAACTTCGCTTAAATCGGGAATTGCATCTACGGCCAGCTGACGCACCGAGTAAACACTTAAGACGGTGAGAAGCAGCGTAATAAGCCCCACTAAGAAGCGATTTCGAATCGACCACTCGATTAAACGTTCAATCATGATTGTCCCCTATTGACCGTTCATACGAGCGCTTTCAGCGCCAATATGGCTCTCAGAATCGATTAGGAACTGACCTGAGGTCACCACTCGATCCCCGGCATTCAGACCACGCAAGATAATAATTTGGCCATCCGCCCCCAATCCCGCTGAGACGGGCACACTGCGGAAGATTTCATCCGAAACTTTCACCACGACACGATCTTGACGCTCACCGCGGATCAAGGCTTGCTCGGGAATAACGATTCCCGCTTTAGTCACACCAGCGGCAATTTCGAGCTCGGCAAACATATTAGGCTTAAGAATGCCCTCGCTGTTATCGATCGCGACACGAACTTCCATGGTTCTGAGGCTCTCGTTAACACTGGGATAGATATAGTCGACCTCGCCCAACCAGTTCTGACCAGGCATTGATGGAATACTCACCGTCACTTCCTGACCCAACTCGACCCAGTTCTGTTGTGACTCGAAGAGTTCGGCACGGATCCAAACCTTCGATAGATCGACGATTTCGATCATTTCGACAGCCGGTGTTACGTACATTCCTTCACGCATCATCAATTGAGTGACAACGCCCGAGGCCGGTGCTAGAAACTCGATGGAGTCTTGCACCACACGCTCGCGCTTCAAACGGTCAATTGCGGCTTGGCTCAACCCCATAAGACTTAAGCGACGTTCGCTAGCCGTTATAAGGTTACTGTTCTGACGATTTAAATTCGCGATCAGCTCGACTTGAGCAGACACGACTTCTGGGGAGTAGATCTCGAACAAGGGTTCCCCCTGCTCGACCACATCGCCTTCAGCGAAAACGAACACCTTCTGAATCCAACCCGATACACGCGGGTGGACATGAGCGACTTTATCTTCGGCATAGTCGACATACCCTAAGGCATCGACCGATAAGCTAAGTCGGCCACGCTGTGCAAGTTCGGTTGTTACACCAAAATTTGACTGAAAGGTAGGAGAGATTGACACCATGCCCGGCTCAGACGCCTCGTATACAGGCACTAAGTCCATACCCATAGGACTCTTCCCAGGGCCAGGGCGACGAAAATTCGGATCCATCGGCGCCACCCAATACAGCGGTTCGCGCTCGACCGACTCCGTTGATTCTGCCATCGTCCCCGTCTGTTGACCGTGTGTCATCACGTTCATTCCCAGCCAAGTGCCAATGGCACCACCCAAAATTAAAACCACGACTAGCTGAATGCTGCGCTTCATATCGACCTCAAAAAATGTACATCTAAATTATTTAAACGGAGCGCCCTTTGCCGAAGGCAAGAGCGAGAAATACAATTAAGCGAGGGTATTGATGGGTGGTCGGTAAACGGAAGATTGTTGCTTTATGGGCGACAGAACAAACCCAGATGTGAAATGTGTGTGCGGAAGCACGACGGAGCCCTGATCGACAGATACGCTCGGCACGCCAACCGCCATTGCACAGAAGAACTCGCAGCTGTTAGCCGAGTTAGGCGAGTCGACATCGCCACTTGGGCAACAATCGTGAGCCGATATGAACTCGCTAGACATCTGCATCCGCTCGCTCGATTCGATCATCGAACCGCCGTCGAGCATCGGCATTGCCACTGAAGGCACCGCTAAAGCAGTCGAGACACTCAATAGTAAGGCGAGCATAATTCTTAACAAGTTCATAACGCGAGTCTAAACCGCAACCCGCTTGCGACGCAACTCTGTCTAGCCTGCGGAATTCCGAACGATTAAAAGAACACCGGCCACTCCAGCTATAAACAATACTTCGAGCAACCATGACCAACCGTTCATAGTCATCAACTAAGGGTTGCGATAAACTACGTATCAAGTAATACTTTCGTTCAAAATAATTTACACTAGATTAATAAATTGAGCGGACCATTTCACCGTCCGCCAACACGGGAGACAGATATGTCACTTCAATTAAAAGATCCGTCGCTTCTTCAGGGCAAGCTCCTTATTGATGGGCAGTGGACAGACGCCGACAGCGGCGAAACCCTCGCCGTCACCAACCCGGCCACTGGCGAAGTCATCTGCGAAGTTGCGAAAGGCGGCACTGAAGAAACTCGTCGCGCCATCGAAGCGGCCGACAAAGCACTTCCAGCATGGCGTTCACTCAGCGCAAAAGAACGCGCGGTCATGCTTCGCAAACTGTTTGATTTAATGATCGAAAACCAAGACGACCTTGGTCGCATCCTAACTGCTGAACAAGGTAAGCCTCTCGCTGAAGCGAAAGGCGAAGTCGCTTACTCGGCGAGCTTCATCGAGTGGTTCGC
>JABXIR010000016.1 GCA_013372965.1 Gammaproteobacteria bacterium | reverse complement strand
ACCATGGCAAACGTGATGTCAGAATTTGAGAATAACAATGCTTAGAATAGATCATGACGCAACGCATCGCGGCTTCGAAATCCTGTTTTACGTGATGATCGTGAACTTTCTCATCACCTCGCTCGATGTTCACGGCCATTGGAATATCGTGTTATCCCAGGCAACGACCACACTGATCTTTTTGTCAGCGATGTACCTTGTGTCACACTCAAAACGCTGGTTGTTGATACTAGGCTTCACAACGCTGCCCGCGGTGGTCAATAACTGGCTGCTTGAATTACTCGATTTAAACTGGCTAGTGACAATCAACAATCTGTTGTTTGTTCTCTCGCACATCACAGTCACGGTATTTTTGGTGGGCGCGCTCGCTCATTCCACGAGAGTCAATAAGCCAACAATTTATGCTGCGATGTGCGTGTACTTAATGATTGCGCAGACCTTTACCTATCTATATTTATCTGTAGAAGCTGCGTTTCCTGGCTCGTTTTCGTTTATGGTCGATGATAACGGTTTCGTGGTCGAAGAAAGTTATCGAATTATCAAGCAGACGCTCGAGTACTTTTCTTACGTGACACTAACGACCCTCGGATTTGGTGATATTGCGCCAGTGCGCTCACTCGCACGGGCGTTGGTCGCTTTAGAGGCGGTGATGGGGCAGCTCTATCTGACGATCGTTCTCGCCCGATTGGTCGCCGTTTACTTGAAAGAGTCTGAATAAAATGGAATCGCGCTCAAGAGTCTTCGAGCGCGATTAACCCAGGTTGCCGTTCCCAAAGTCCATCTTCGGTTTTACAAAAATCAAAGTCGATACGCCAGTTGTCGCGCTCGCGAGCAGAGAGCTGATAGCGAATACGTCGGCATTCTTGCGAGGCAACCTCAAACAGTCGCGTCAGTGTCACGCTACCGTGGCTTCCGGTGTTGTCATTCGACCACTCGACCTTTGTACCCACGGGTTGGTCTTCTAAACCAACTGATACGGCTTCGCTAATTTTCTCGAGATCTTCAACCGTCAGTTTTGGTATCGCTGATGCCCAGTCTGCAGAGACAAGCGGTGTGTTAATTAACATCACCATGCTCAGCGAAAGTAGTGTTTTCTTCATGATGAATCTCCGGCGTGTTTCGTACTAGCGACGTGAAGCCCAGTGAATCGGTGCTTCGTATTTCTCTACTAAGTGTACTACGTCTAAGATGCTAGCGAATAGTGCCATTCTCACAATTACGCCGTTATCTGCCTGACGGAAGATCGCGAGTCGTGGGTTAGGATTGAGGTCGTTGTCGAGTTCGTTGGCATCTGAGCGCGAATCACGGGGTAACGGGTGCATGATGACGGTATTTGGCTCACAATTCGCGGTGAAAATTGTCTCGTTCAGGCGGAATTGCCCGCGATACAAATTAGCCTCTTCGGATGAGCTAAAGCGCTCTTCCTGAATGCGCGTGCTATAGACGATATCCACACCCTTAAGGCCGTTTTCGAGATCATTGGAGACCTCGACACGATGTCCTGCATTGACGAGCGAGTCGATTAAATAATTCGGCAGTGCCAGCGCTTCTGGAGAAACGAGCTTTACGGTGATGTTTTTGTAGAGACACAATAACTTAGACAGACTGTGTACCGTGCGGCCGTGTTTCAGGTCGCCAATCATGGCGATTCGCAGGCCGTCGATGGTGCGATCATGCGCGGCGAGTTCGGATCGAATCGTATAGAGATCGAGCAAGGCCTGGGTTGGGTGTTCGTTTGGTCCGTCACCGCCATTGATGACTGGCACTCGCGAGCCCTCGGCGAACTCTGCAACACTGTGTGCCTGCGGGTGGCGCATACAAATAATGTCGGAATAGCCGGAAAGTACTCGTGCGGTATCGTAGAGCGATTCGCCTTTCTTTAAAGAGGAAGAGTCAATTCCCGTGGTTTCGCGAACAAAACCGCCGAGCAGGTTAAAGGCCGCGCCGAAGCTGACTCGGGTCCGAGTACTGGGTTCAAAAAACATGTTCCCTAAGATTGCCCCTTCGAGTACCTTGGTGCGTTTTTGTCGTCGTGCATACGGTGCCAGAAAATCTGCGGTTTCGAACAAGCGATCGATGCTGTCACGTTCGAATTGTTCGATGCTTAGAATATGGGCAGAACGAAAATCCATAGTAGTCTCCAACATTAGCCAATTAGTTTAGTTCTAAAAAGAACTAAGTCATTTAGAAGCGCGAATGCCTTCTTGTTCGGGGTATTGGCGAGTTCGTTTTGTATTTCAGTAATTTGTTGATCGAAGCCTTGCACGGTCAGAAATTCGGTGCCGCCGTCGATCAGTCGCTCTCGGAGTAGCTCACGCCACTCGAGCTGCTCTTGATGCGTTAACGTCTGTGGGAAAAATCGCGCTTTGTAACGAAAGAGCAACGCATTGTAGCGAGGATCTTCGAAGTGAAAGCTTTGGTGTGTGAGCGTATCGATCGTTGCATCGCGTACTTCGACCATGAGATTTTTGTCATTGTATGAGGCAAAGCCGCTGTAAAGCGAAGCTTCGACATCGGGCTCGGGGTAGTCTCTGGGCGTAAATACTTGGCAAAGCTTTTCAGCCAGTTCGGGAGTGAGCCAATTCGCAGCGCGATGTTGGATCTTTTCGAGCGATAACCCGGTTCGATTGATGATTGCCTGGTCTTTTAACAGGCTAATTGGTGCGAGCGCAGGGCATCGATTGATCTGAATTTGTTTGAGTCCGATGTCTTTCTGATGTTCTGCTCTGCTGGCCTTCGGTGTAAACATGACTTCACGGATGTCGTCGGCACTGGCGGTCAAAATCCACTCATTATCACAATCGAGTTGGAGGCAGATTGCTGCATTGGCATTGTCTTTATTCCACCCGAGAAGAATCATGGGGGCGGTGTAAAGACGCTCTGGACCTAACATGGCAGAGGTGTGCAAAAACGGCGTCGGTTGCCCGCGGTTGGGCTCGATGACGGCTCGCGCTT
>JABXIR010000276.1 GCA_013372965.1 Gammaproteobacteria bacterium | reverse complement strand
TACGAAGAGATTATCAACGACCCAGCCTATATCGAGTCGGAGCTTGCAAAAGGTGCCGAACGCGCTCGTTCGGTGGCCACGCCGTTACTCGACAAAGTTCGATCAGCAGTTGGTATTCGAACGTACCGTTGAACCGGTTAACACCTCTATCGAAAGCGGTTTATCTAAGTCGCTTTTTTTATGCCCAATTCGACGTTTGCGGAGCGAACGAAGTCGTCGGTTGGTAGGCGCGCCTATTATGAGTTTTGGGATCATTACCGCCAGCGCCCTGAAAGTCATTCCTTGTATTTCTCAATAAATGTTTATGACCGAAAAATCAGATACGCACACCTCGAGTAAAAACACCCAACACAATTTATTTGACACAGATGTTAAATTTAATTAACTTGTAGACATCTCAGATAGAGGAGAGTTAATTATGGACAACAGCGAAAACAACAAGAACACCACGGATAGCACTGACTCAAATGCAGGTTTTGAGGTGATTACACCAACCGATCACAACTGGGGTGCAATGGCACATCTGCTAACCTTTGTCGGTTTTATTATTCCATTCGGAAATCTTCTAGCACCGTTTGTGGTGTATCTCGTCAAAAAGGACGAATCGAGCTTTATCAAAGATCAAGCTATCGAAGCACTGAACTTCCAGATTACCGTAACCATCGCCTATTTAGTTTGCATCTTGGCGATCTTTACAATCATTGGCATTCCATTTGCAGTACTTGGACTACTCGTCTTATGCGTTGGCGACATTGTTCTAACCATCATTGCGGCCATCAAAGCCAGTGATGGAGAGCGTTACCGCTACCCTTTCGCTATTCGCTTAATTAGCTAAACGGAGGTTCTATGGACCGTTTCGAAAAAGTCGGATACAGCGCGCTTGGACTTATTGCAGGGCTTTATATCCTAGCAGTCATCATAGGTCTCGTGGCTGCGTTTCCTTTTGGCCTCTTGGGGTTAATTGCTTTGGTAGGCGTTGGAAGCCTCGTGATCAAGGTAGTTCGAGAGCGACTGAATAATAAGGAAGACGACTACTACTCTCAAAAGGTGGACAAATGATGTTAATTTCAACTCAAGACGAACTCCAGGGCTATACCATCGTGAAAACGCACGGCTTGGTTCGAGGTAATACGATCCGCGCGCGTCACGTCGGAAAAGATATTCTTGCCAGCCTCAGAACCATCGTTGGTGGAGAGATCACCGAGTACACTAAAATGCTGGCGGAATCTCGAGAGCAAGCCATCGACCGTATGACGGCAGAGGCATCAGACTTGGGCGCTAACGCCATTGTTGCGATGCGATTTACGACCGCTCCGGTGATGCAGGGTGCAGCGGAGCTTCTCGCCTACGGAACTGCGGTTACTGTGGAAAAGAAGGCAACTGATTCAGCGGAAGCTTGATCAGTTGAGTCGTCTGGTGGCGGCTGAAGTTGTTATCCGATACCAACACTAAGTCGCCGCTTTCACTCATCGCCATGCCTTCGATATTATCAATGGTAATGTCGCTAAACTGCTGAACGTCAATCCAACGCAATTTCTTGACGCATTGTTCGCTACCGCAGACCGACGCCGACTCGATATCAACGAGGTAAATCACGGCCGAATTACCTTCACCAGGCACGTAGGCACGCTCTAGGACTAAAAGCTCATTCGCACTTAAAGCAACGAGTGAAACCGCCCCCAAAACTGACAACGCATTAGGAAGCGGATCCAGCTGATAGTTAAAGCGACGGTATTGACCGCTGTTAAGATCAAAACGAATAATTGGCGTTACTCGCGAACTTGAACCCGACCGAGCCTGAGGCGGTTCCTCGAACATCGTGAAGAGAAAGTGACCGTCGCTGCCTAAAGCCTCAAATGCTCGATTATCGAGCGGACTCAACTCTAAGAGCAACGGTTTAAGATCGAGCTCATCTAGATACTCTAATGATAAGCTAAAGCGCATGATACGGGGATTAGATCCCTCACTGCTCAGCCACCACTGCTGCCCATCGAAGGTCAGGCCTTCGGCATCAAACCCTGTCAATCCTTGATCATCAGTAAGTACGCGAAACTGCTCGCATGCCCATTCACCGGATACCGAATCGAGAGGAACCTGCAACAGATCTGTTTGCTCCCTCGAGTCGTTAACAATCCATGCGATATTATCGACAATTTCAATATCCGACCATCCGCCAAGCGTATATTCACACACTTGCTGATCGTGCTCAAAAACGACGTATTCTTGAGCGATTGCGACTTTACTCAAAAGCGCTAGAGGTACAAAAAGCGTTACTATACGGTGCATTAGAAGTAGCGAAAATCGTTGGCTTTGAAGCCACTAGCGTATGACGGAGGTGATGCCTCCGTCAACACACCCAATCGGATGCTGGTTTAGGTCGCTAATACCAAACGAATCGAATCAAGACGAGCGTTCACTGATTTAAGTGCTTTAATCACGCCGGCTTTTTGGCGCATCAATGCATCAATCTCATCACTACGAATTGACGGATTCCTCAATCGAAGACTTTGAAGCCGCTCAATTTCAGCATCAAATCTGTCTTCTGCGTCATAAGCGGCATCGACGTAGTCACCCATGAAGTCGGCATGCGCAAACTCTGCCGCAACACGAACCATCGGTTTAAGCTTTGGAGCCAGCTTTTCTACTACCGATTGGACCGGCTTTCGTTCAATTTTTAACCGCGTTTCATCGATTAACTCAGAAGACACCGGATTATCCCAGACCGCGCCATTCTTAAGAACTACTCGCAAAGGTTTTAGCTCACAATAGCGGGCCACTTGAAGCGCCTTAGGAGCTACGACAAGCGGAGAGAAAACGCACTCAAGTAACACCGTACCTGGATCGAGTTCGGGCGTTTTAACGATTGCAGCATTCGCCGTACCATATTCGCCTGAACCAAATAACTCGAGATATTCCATCACGAATGGATGCTCCCAAGTGAGCCATTCCACATCCTCTCGAGCCAACGCCACCTCTCGGTCAAAGGTTGCACTGAAGCCCTCGACCGGCAAGGTTGATAACTGTTCGACCATACGATGCCCTGTCGGTCGAATAAGTATCACTCGTTCCGACATTTCCTCCGACTCAATTCCGAAACGATCGAGGGCATTTAGTAACCAAAGTTCCAACCAAGGATCATCGTCAAATGCCTCAACCAATTCTAAGGTATGAGCCGCGTAATGTTCGTTAAACGACGAACGTTCGAGAAGTCTGTCTCGACCTTCCGACAACACCTTTCTGGCTTCTTGAACTTGTGTAGACAGGTGTTGAATTAAAGGTGCATGATCGAGCGTCGGCTCATTAAGACACTCTTGCACCAACGCCATGTTGTCTTGAAACACAGCACCGTTCGCGAGCGAAGCGCCGACGAATGCGCTAAAGGCGTCATCGTATATCTTTAGCAGCGATTCCTGAGCCGTTCCTTCAATATATGGGGCATGAATTTGCACGCGGTTTTGCTGTCCGATTCGATCCAGTCGACCAATGCGTTGCTCTAATAAATCAGGGTGCCTTGGTAAGTCGAATAACACGAGATTGGATGAGAACTGAAAGTTTCGGCCTTCCGACCCGATTTCTGAGCACAAGAGAACCTGCGCCCCCATTTCTTGATCAGCAAACCACGCCGCAGCACGATCTCGGTTCACTAAATTCATTCCCTCGTGAAAAGCGGCGGCTCTAATTCCATGGCGCAACGTTAGCCAACTCTCGAGCGCTTCGACCGTCTCGCGATAGTGTGCAATCACTAACACCTTGTCATTTTTATGACGCTTTAGAAATTCAACCAACCAATGTGCTCGAGGGTCGCGCTCAACCCAACCGTCTCCAAGAACAACTTCAGGGTACAAACCCGCGTCACCCTCCGAGGGCCAATCGTAATCCTCGACGGGATGCGGTAGCGCGTGCGACTCCATGGAACGACCCGGTAACAAGTCCGCGATCACTCGACGCGTGTTTCGATAAACCACGCGACCGGTGCCATGTCGATCGAGTAATACCTCTTCAAGCCACTTGGCTCGCTCTTCGCCATGTTTCGACTTCAGGTCGATGAGTTCATCATCGCTTAAGAGTGCTTCGATTGGGCCGATGTCATAGTCGTCACGATGTTTCGAAATTTGCTCTAGGGCATCATTGACCGCCTTAAATTGTGACTCCTCGGCCTGCCAAGCGTCGAAATCGTCGTAACGGGCGGGATCCAGTAAACGCAGTCGACCAAAGTGACTCTCTGCCCCCATTTGCTCGGGGGTTGCGGTTAACAACAACAGACCTTTTGCAGCTTGGGATAGCTGTTCGAGACAACTGTATTCCCAGGACGCTTCATCCACATGCCATTCGATATGATGAGCCTCATCCACCACAACGAGATCCCAATCGACACTTAGGGCATGCTGAAGGTAAGACGCATCGCTCGTCAGTAGAGAGGTAGGACAAATAAACAACTGCTCTTCTTCGAAGGCATTCACTTGATCATCATCCAGCGCGTCTTGAGTCACAATCGACATGGCCAGCGCGAATCGGCGTTTCATCTCAACCAACCATTGGTGAACCAGAGAGTCGGGCACGAGGACTAAGACACGTGATGCTCTTCCGGTGACCAAATGTTGATGAATGATTAGCCCAGCTTCAATGGTTTTACCCAAGCCGACCTCATCCGACAATAGCACGCGTGGCGCGTGGCGGTTACTCAATGAGTGTGCGATATAGAATTGATGAGGAACCAACGAAACTCTTGGGCCTATTAGCCCCCGAACCTCACTACCATCAATCAAAGGTCGATGGTTCGTTATCTCTCGACGCATACGATACCAACTGGCTCGGTCCCAACGTCCTCGAACAAGGCGATCGAGTGCAGGAAATTGGCTGCTTCCAGATAATATTTGAGTTTCTGGCACTTCGAACACTTCGTCATCAGCGGTGATTTGGTAGTTAGCTAAGCCACCCGATAGCGACACGCCTGACACTCGCCCCTCTTGACGATCACCAAACACGACATCATCCCCCACGTCGAACACGACGCGCGATAACGGTGCTTCATTCATTGTGTAGGTACGATCGACACCCGTGTCCGGAA
Organism: Gammaproteobacteria bacterium; assembly: GCA_013372965.1. Lineage (GTDB taxonomy): Bacteria > Pseudomonadota > Gammaproteobacteria > Pseudomonadales > DSM-25080 > Umboniibacter. The sequence continues at coordinate 2,746 of JABXIR010000276.1, read as the reverse complement.
AGAATATCCGAACGCGTCGATTGGCTGCATCGACAACAATGCCTAAGCCTAGATCGGGCTCGGAATCACTGCTCCATCGTTGCCCTGTTGAAAAGTCATTTAATCCCACGATATCAACTCAGTTGTGTTTCATAGAAAGCCTTTCTAAACACAAGCACTCTGTGCTTTTGGTCTACAAAGGGTAGTTAGTTTTTGCTGGTTTCGCCTGAAAAATCATCGACCGTACGGCGAATAAGGGTTTCGTAGTGCTTCCTCAGTTCGGTCATTGAGAGAGCGTCTAAATTGCTGTTTATTGGCTCGGGATTTAGGATCTCTGCCACCGCAGATTCAGCCTCGGCTGCACTGGATGTCTCATGACTTTCATAGCATCGTGAGAACCATTCGGGATAGGCTAAGCGATTGGGCGTAATGGGTTTACAGCCGTAAACAGCGCCCGTTAGCACACTGAGCCCTTGAAAGTCGTGAATGGCCGTGGATAGTACACATTGAGAGCGTGAGAGTAACGCGAGATAGTCATTTTCATCCAAAAATCCCCATACGCCTCGTTGTTGCGCCGTTAACTGCTGATAAATCTCATCAAACACCGGAGGGGACTGACGGAATTGTTCTCCGACCACATGAAGACGGAACTCAATCTGCTTGTGCTGCAACGTGTCTACAATTCGCTTCAGGCGTTCGGGACCTTTATCGAACTCCCAGCGGTGATTCCAAACAATATCGCAGGGGTTGTCCAGTAGTGCGTCAATGCGGTCACTCTGAACGATTTTCCTGTCATCAAGTGGCACCGGTATCACCGCGCTTCGCCGCTCGAGATCCTTGAGGCAATCTAACGGTGCGTAATCGGGTAGGCGCTTGAACAGTTGTTTCGCTCCAGCGAAAAAGCTCGTGCGATTAAACTCGGAGTTGAATATCACCGCGTCACTAGCGAGCGCGGAGTAAATCGACGTCAATTGCCAGTCGACCAAACCTTTCGGAACGGACTGATTCGGATAGGCGAACTGATTTTCGTGAACATAGAGAATCACGGGAACAGAACGAAGTGCAGGGACCATTCCCCTCAGCGATGCCACATCGGTCATTGATGTGGCTATCACGACATCCGGGGTGAGATCGCTCCACGGGACGGTTCGGCTAAACGCCAATGACGAGCCACGAACCCGCCAGCTAAAGTGGCGAGGTTCAAGCAGGAAACGATGCCAACACCATTCGGGGAACATCACCTCAAGACGCTGACACCATGCATCGTGTGAGCGCGCGTGGTAACCCGATAACAGAACAACTTGCATGCGTCGTTCGGATCAGGCGCTTGCACCTGGCGGGTTCGCCAAAGCAAAAAATGCGGCAAGCACTTTGCTCAGGTTGTACGAGTCGTGACTGCCCGCAGTCTCTCGAATCGAGTGCATCGCAAATGTCGGCACACCGACATCTAAGGTTCTGACACCGACTTCAGAGGCGGTGATGGGACCGATGGTCGAGCCACACCCCATGTCGGCACGTGTAACGAAACTTTGACACGGCACACCGCTGTCTGCACACAACGCCTTAAATTGAGCTGACGTCTCGCTCGTCGTTGCGTAACGTTGGTTAGCGTTGATTTTGATGGTTGGTCCATGATTTAGAAGTGGACCATGAGATCGATCGTGAGCTTCCACATAATTAGGGTGAACACCATGCGCGTTATCTACGCTAATCATCATGGAACGGTCAATGACTCGCGCGACTCGCTCGTCGTCGCCAATCCACCGTCGAAGCAAGGTTTCAAGCATAGGCCCTTGTGCACCCGCCGCCGACATTGAGCCAACTTCTTCGTGGTCGTTACACACCAACAGAGAGGACACGTCATCGCCGCTGGAGATAAGAGCCTCGAGTCCGATGTAACAGCTCAGCAAGTTATCTAAGCGAGCGGCACACAGAAAATCTCGATTTACGCCGACTAATCGCGCCCCTTGCGTGTCATAAAAGCTCAGTTCGAAGTCTAATATTTCATCAACACATACGTCGGCATAATTCGCATCGATGTAGTTCTTTAACAGCCCGTTAAGCGTTGGTTTGTGATCGTCGGTATAGCGACCCAGAACTGGCGCCATTTGCGTCTGAGGGTTCAACTTTGCACCGTCATCATTGACGGTTCGATTTAAGTGAATCGCCAAATTCGGAATCGTCGCAATCGGATCTTCGAAATTCACGAGTAAGTTTCGAAGCTTGCCGTTGGATAAGCGAACCGTGACACGACCCGCCAGGCTAAGATCTCGATCCATCCAAGGCGCACGGAGAACCCCGCCATAAACTTCGATACCTAGCTGCCAATAGCCTTTTTCGTATAAGTCGGGATTGGGTTTGACACGAAGGTTCGGGCTGTCGGTGTGGGCACCGACCATTCTGATACCAGATTGAGCCTCATCCTGACGACCTTTAATAAACGCAATAATGCTCGAGTCGTTACGCGTGACGTAGTAACGACCACCTGGCTCCAGTTGCCACTCATCACCTTCGTTTAACGGTTGAAATCCAGCATCGCGAAGCTCGGCCACCATGTACTCAACCGCGTGAAACGGTGTTGGTGACGCATTGAGAAAATTAACTAACCCTTGATTAAATGAGTCGATCATAGGAATGACGAGACCTCGTTTTCGTTATTTTTTACAAAGGATAGCAGACGTGATGCCGTATCCTCAGGAAATTGTTGCATAAAGCAATGCCCGCCTTCGACCATTTCGAGTGACGTTGCTTTATGTTTCTTCACCAC
>JABXIR010000247.1 GCA_013372965.1 Gammaproteobacteria bacterium | reverse complement strand
TTTTTATTTGGCGAGGATTCCCGCGTTGATTTACAAGCGTGGTCGAACGTTGTCGATAGAAATGTAGCCGGCGCGTACGATTTTCGCCCTGCGTACAAGGAAGTGGGAGATATACCAACGGACTGGCAGGGAGTTCCTGACGAATCTCCAGCTCCCAACCAGGGCTTCCAAAACCCCACAGGTGTCATTGATAAAGACGCCAAAGGTTACACTGCCACCGCGACTATCGACTTCGATGCGTTCACACTAACGTCGATCACCGATTATCAAGACCTCGAAAAGTACTATCTGGAAGACTCGGATGGCAACCGTTCTCGTAGCCTTGAGTATTGGTCGGATCAAGACTCGTCGCAGTTCTCTCAGGAAATTCGTCTAAATGGCGAGACCGATGCAATGAGCTGGACTACTGGTTTTTACTATCTATCAATTGAAGGCAGCTACGCGTCCCAATTGGAAATGCCGACGTTTGGCGGTGCATCGAACAACGAATTTACCCTAGACACCAAATCATGGTCGGTCTTTGGGCAGGTTGAATACAGCTTAACGGATGCACTGCGTTTGACGGCTGGATTGCGCTGGGTAAACGATCAGAAAGACTTTGTGCTCGATAGCTTTTGCACACCGTCGTTGTACTGGAAGCCGATAGGTGACCCAGGAAACCCGTTTGATGCACCGAATGACTGTTCGTGGTTCAGTTCTTATGATCCAGCCAATCCTGCCATTGTCGAGATGCCGGATCCCGCGGCGCTTGATCGTGAAGACAGCGACTTCTCTGGAAAACTTCAACTGGATTACGATGTGTCTAATGATGTGCTCGTCTATGCAGGTATTAGCCGCGGCATGAAGGGCGGCGGTTTCACCGCCCCGTTAGATGGTTTCCTTCCAGTGGCTGAATTGGCGTTCGATCCAGAAATTCTGACGGCTTATGAGACGGGTGTGAAGTCGACGTTCTTAGATGGTGCAGCACGTTTAAATGCCAGTGTCTTCTACTACGACTACTCCGACTACCAGGCGTTCGTATTCCAAGGTCTAACATCGGTCGTTAAGAACCACGATGCGACGATTCAGGGTGGTGAAGTCGAGTTCTATCTGTCCCCTGCTGAAGGTTGGGATATCAATCTAGGGGCGGCTTACCTTGATGCGACCGTTCATGACGTGGAACTTGTGCCGGGTAGTGGAGACTTTTATGACCAAAAAATGATTACCGCTCCGGAACTGTCCGCGAACTGGTTAGTCCGCAAAGCATGGCAAATGGACCGTTCAGAGATCGCGGTACAAGTTGATGGTGTATATGTTGGTGATCAACAGTACAATACGACGAATTCCGCGTTAACCGCAGGCGATTCTTATGCGTTGTGGAATGGCCGAGTCAGTTATACTCGCGAATTCGGTACTAACGAGCTTCACGTAGCGGCGTTTGCGCGCAACATGGCGGATGAAACCTATAAGACCTATGCCTTCGATTTGGGTGAGTTCTTCGGTTACACGCTTGAGGTTTACGGACCACCTCGCTGGGTCGGCCTCGAAGTTAAGTACTCTTTTAATTAAAAACGACTGCACCTAAGCCGCGAGGTTTAGGTGCGCTAGCTATTTGGTGAAAGCATGGAAGACCTGAAGGAACGTCCAAACACAGTGTTAAACTCTCGAGATCAACAGCGGAACGCATTTATCGATCAATCCCCATGGGCGAACTGGTCGATCGAGGCATTACAGGCCGATGCGTCATTTCGTCGCTACTTCCGTTTGGCTGGTGAGAATGAGACTGTGTTGTTGATGGATGCGCCTCCTGCAACAGAAGACTTGGCTGCATTTATCTGCATTGCCGAGTACCTGCGAGCTAAGGGGCTTCGCTCACCGAGAATCCTTCAGAAAGATCTCGATCATGGCTTCGCCATCATTGAGGATTTTGGTCATTCAACTTACACCAAATTGCTTGATAAAGGTCACGCGGCCGAGCCGCTTTACACGCTCGCCATCGATTCTCTTATTGCATTGCATCAGGGTTATGCGGTGGGTGAAATCGACTTGCCGCATTACCACGATGGTTTCTATGACGATGAAGCGGCTTTGTTTGTCGATTGGTACATGCCGGCGCGACTTGGACGCAGGTTATCGGAGGAGGCTCGCCGCGAGTTCTTAGACATATTCTCTTCGCTGGTTCACGGTGTTGATCAGAAGCACGAATGTGTGGTTCTTCGCGATTATCACGTCGATAACCTGATGCTGGTAGATGGCGCGGAAGGAATCAACTCGTGTGGGCAGCTCGATTTTCAGGATGCGCTGATCGGATCTCGCGCTTACGATATTGTTTCGCTACTTGAAGACGCTCGAAGAGATGTGTGCCCAGAGATGACCGCGCGACTGCTTGCACGTTTTCTCGCGTGTCAGCCAGAGATTGATGGTGAGCAATTTAAGCGAGATTACGAAGTGCTTGGCGCTCATCGCCATGCCAAAGTCATCGGCATTTTTGTTCGTCTTTGCGTTCGCGATAACAAAGCGCACTACTTAAATTATTTGCCGCATGTTCAGGGGTTATTCGCGAGAAGCCTCGAACACGAATCGTTAGCGCCGTTGCGTGCTTGGATGGAACAGCACCACCCAGGTCGCGTTGATGAGCCGCTCGTTTTTGATGCGGACAAACTCAAAGAGCTATTGCTACCTTAAGGTAAAGAAATGATCAATCTACAAACGATAAGCGGAACTTGGTTTCCGGGGGACAAACTCACCCCAATTTCAGCAAAGCAAAAGATTGAAGCGGTTAATCCTGCGAATGGCGAAGTCGTTGGCTTTATCGGAGTGCCGGAGGCTTCGTTCATTGATCAGGCCTTAGAAGCACTGAATACATCCCAACGCAGTTGGTCCGCGCTCGATGCAAAAACACGGGCGATGTACCTTCACCGGATCGCTGATTCTATTGAAGCGGCAGATCATCGAGATGTCGCCGAGGCGATGGTACTCGAAATGGGCAAGCCATACCCAGAGGCGCTTGGTGAGATCGCCAATATTGCACCCGCGTTTCGGTACATGGCCGAGATGGCGCGCGACGATGCGGGTCATATTGCGGGCACAACCCAAGCGGGCTCGTTCCAATACTGTCGCTATGATGCCCTCGGCGTAAGCGTACATATTATGCCGTTCAACTTCCCCCTGTTATTGATGGCTTGGACAGTCGCTGCATCACTCGCGTCAGGTAATGCGTGCATCATTAAACCTTCGGAAGCAACGTCACTATCAACGTTGTTGTTCATGAAACACTTCGCTGTTTTACCCGACAAGTTAGTGGCTTGTTTACCGGGGGATCATGGCACCGGTGATCATCTCGTTCGTTCTAAACTGACGCACGCGGTTGCGTTTACGGGCAGCGTCGCCGTGGGGCGCGCCGTGAACATTGCCTGCGCAGAGACAATGAAGCCTTGCGTCATTGAAGCGGGTGGTAACGACGCGTTTATTGTAAGCGACAAGGCGGATATAGACGTCGCAGTGGCGGGCGCAGTTACGGCAGCGTTTCACTTAAGCGGCCAAGTGTGTACCTCGGCGGAACGTTTGTTTGTTCACGAAGCCGTCTACGACGAGTTCTTGCAGAAATTCGCAGCGCTCACTAAAACGTTACGCGTCGGCACCGGTTTCGAAAAGGCGGAGATTGGTCCTGTGGCGAGTTTAAAGTCGCGCGATCGAGTGCTTAAGCTCATTCAACAGGCGCAAGCGGAAGGTGCGAAAGTCCTGTGCGGTGGAGGCATTCCAAAAAATCGAGAGGTTGGCGCATTCATCGAGCCAACGATACTGGCGGATGTCACCCCTAACATGGCGGTGATGCAAAGCGAGGTATTCGGGCCGGTTGCTTCGGTCTGTAAAGTCCGTTCATTTGACGAAGCCATTGAGTTTGCAAACGACTCAGAGTTTGGATTGGGCGCTAGTGTCTTTACGACCTGCATGATCGAAGCGGCAAAGGCCTCGGAGGAACTGGTGAGTGGCATGGTTTGGATCAACAACCCACTGATCGATAACGATGCGTTGCCATTTGGTGGGCGTAAGCTATCGGGAGTTGGGCGAGAGTTGGGGCGACAAGGCTTAAATACGTTCCGCGCGGCGAAGATGGTTATTCAGGATGCGAACTCGGTTAAGCAAGACTGGTGGTATCCGTACCCAGATGAGGTGTTTTGGGCGCCCAAATAGGCGCCCCTCGAACTCAGTTGTCGAAGTAGCGTATGTCGACGACTCGTCCTTCTGAAAACACCGCAATTTTCTCGTACTCTTGGCGACCGCCGCTAGATACGCCAACGCCTGCCGATGTGCTGCGGTGCCCGCTACCGCCGCCAACACCGACGCCAAAACTTACCGTGGGCGAGCTATCGCGATAGCCCCAGACGATTTGCTCACCGGTGGCTTCGGATACTTCTCGAGCGGTATTACTCGGGTCGCCCCAAGCCATGCGAACTTGGAGTTCGGTAAAGCCCAGTTGGACTTCACCGTTACGTATGGCAGATTGAACCTCGACGGGATAGCTGTCGAATTCGGCTTGATGAGATTCAATTCGGCTATTGACCGACGAGCATGCGGCAAGAAATAAGATCAGTGAGAATAAGGTAAGGCGGTGCATCATCAGGTTCGCTCCTTTGTATGTTTCTATTTTAGTTGTAGCTCACTCTCAACGAGTTTTCGAGAAAATCGCCTTCAGTAGCTTCATTCCTTTAAAGCCGCCAACTTTTACGGCACAGAGCGCACCGGCCACCATTGCGCCAACAACACCGCAACTTAAAATATCTTGCCCCGAAAGATACAACCCTTTAATGGGCGTTGTGGGCTTTAACCAGGTCTGTGAAAAGCGGTTGGGATCATGGTTAAGTCCATAGATCTCGCCTTTTTCGTAACGGCAAAAGTAATCTGTCGACAAATTGGTCGAGAGTTCGTGATAGCTAATTTCGCCTCGTAGGTGAGGCATCTGTGCGTAAAGTGCCTCGAGTAACTGCTCGGACAGCGAAGCTTTTAGCGCGTCATAATCGTCCCCGCGTTTTCCCCATGGTTTGTCATGCCATTTTGCGAATGTTTCATACATTCCAGGCGCGACGATTTCGATGGTGGCTTTACCCGGATAACGGCGTTCAAAGTCTGGGTCTTTGGCAGAAGGGAAGGAAATGTAAATGAGTGGCAGCTTTCCTTCGGGGTTGTTCCGAAACTCATCGACGTGTTGTTCATAATCTTCGCTCGGATAGAGCCAGAGGTTAGTCTTTGGTAGCTTTAATTCTTCGGCGGTTTTATCAAGTCCGATGTAAAGACAAATCGATGCCATGGAGCGTTCGATGTTTTGCCGAGACTCGGTCAGCCCGTGGGGAACTTCTGACGGTGTTATTAAGTGATCGATGGTATTGATTACGCCCGTGGCACTGACGACGGTGTCGCACTTAATGATATGGCCGTCGGCCATTCGTACACCCTGAACCGAGCGATCTTTGACAATGATTTCCTCGACCGATGCGTAGGTAAAGACTTCGCCACCCGTGCTTTGTATGGTCGGGATAATCGACTTGGCAATCTCAGATGAGCCGCCAATGGGATAATAGCCACCGTACATATAATGGTGCGCGATGGTCGCGTGGATCATGAAACTTGACTCGGCGGGTGGTAGCCCGCAATCTCCCCACTGCCCCGTAAGCACGGCGATAAGCGTTTGATTAGTGGTGATGGATTCGAGAACCTCACGTGTCGTTCGGTTGAGAACCTTAGGTATTGAGAATAAGGGTCTTCCAATGGCCGCGAGCCAATTTGGCATCAATTTGCCGATGGTGAATGTCTTCATAGCCGCACGCGCTTTCATAACGAGCGTGACGTACTGATCGATCGCGGCGTGCTCCTCGGGGAACAATTGCTTTAACTGAGCAATGTATTCATCCTTACCACTGATCAAATCGTAGCTCTTGTCGCCTAAAAATATTCGGTCGAAGCAGTTATCCATAGCTGCCCACTTGAGCGCGCCGTTTGTGATGTAGTCAAAGCAACGTCGGCCAATGGTATTCTCATTGCCCATATCACCGATGTAGTGAACGCCGACATCCCATTCAAATCCGTTACGCTCGTAGGTGTGAGTCATGCCCCCTGCGGTGTAGTGTTGCTCGAGTACGCAAACCTTCTTGCCAAGTTTAGCCAGACAAGCGGCCGTGGTGAGACCTCCAATCCCCGACCCGACGACGATCGCGTCATAAGACTCGGCGAGTCGATTTGATCGATAACGTTTGCCAACGCGAATGGTGCTAGGTGAGAGTGACATGAACTGATCCTTTTTTACTATCTATCCAACCAACGGTTTAATTGAACCGTACTATAGTAAGTACTATCTGTGGAAAGGTGGCAAGTATGAATTACGGGAAGGGCTTCATTGCAATTACACTTGGACTCGTTGCACTGGTTGGCTGCACCTTTGTTGCGCCTGCAAGAACACCGATCGAACAGTTTCAGTTTCACAGCCCTGACGACCCCAAACGTGCAATTGTGCTCTTGCCGGGCGCTGGGCAATGGGTGGAAGAATATCAATCACAAGGCCTGGTGGATGCAATTGTTCAGTGCGACGCGCAAACGATGGTGGTCGGTGTTGAAGCGTATTTTGCCTACTACCGCACGCGGTCGATCGTAGACAGGCTCCGCGAAGACGTGGTGCTACCTTTGCGGCAACAGGGAATCGAGGAAGTTTGGCTGCTAGGAACGTCAATGGGAGGTGTTGGTACATTTTTGTATCGAGCAAAGCACCCTGAAGATATCGACGGTATTATTGCGATTGCGCCGTTTTTAGGCGACCGAGAGGAACTGGATGCCTACTTGCAAGGCGATCCCGATGAAGCAGACAACAAAATGGCCATCGTTTGGGACGACCTCAGGGACCGAGCCACACAATCGCCTCGGATCGTCCTTGGCTTTGGAAGCGATGACAGTTTGGCTCCCGGAATTCAATGGTTGAGTCCTCGATTGCCGAGTGAAGACGTGATCGAACGGGCAGGCGGGCACGACTGGGAAACTTGGTCTGCGATGTGGCCACAGCTACTAGAAAGAGCCATGAGCTGTTCGAACGGGTCGTGACAAGCAATTAAACTTCTCTATACTTGTTGATTGAGCAACATGGCTGAACTCACAGGAATGGGCGTAATCCTTGGCGAAATACAATAAAATTACACCGAGATTTTGGCTGTTGAGCATCGCTCTTTGGGCTTCTTCCGTCGCGGTGCAATCACAAACCTTTGAAAATTCTTGGCAGCGCGTTCTGGAGTTCGACGACCATCTTGCGGCCGAGCGTGCCAATGTCGATAGCCAAAGTGCGCTTTCAGAGGCGACGGATGATATTAATCTGCCTCGCCTTGATCTCAACGGCGCGTATATCCAAATGGCGGAT
>JABXIR010000212.1 GCA_013372965.1 Gammaproteobacteria bacterium | reverse complement strand
AGTTCATTTCGTTCTTCCGAGCTCAGTTCGCTCAAGCTTTTTTGTTTTAATTCGTTGATGCGTTGTTTTTTCTTGCTTCTGTCGATCGATCGAACGATGAATTTTACTAAGCCGAGCGCTTCGCTTTGTAGGCCTGAGTCCGGTATCGCAGCGACGAGTGATTCGTGGTTGAACAGTTGGTCGGCCGCTTCTCTATCGAACTTGGCGAGCCATAGACCATAAAGCTTAGCGCTTGATAATTCGGGCTTTTGTGACAGTAGCTCAATGAGGTTGGTTAACGTTTTACTATGGTTAGACTCGGGCAAGTTGGTTAATGGTGGAAGCTCACCGATGAGCGACGGCTGTCGAATAAGGCATCCCGTCAGTTTCTCGATGGCGCGAAGTGTTGCCAGCTGATTATCACTGAGGCGGGTGTGAGTGAATTCTTGATCGACGTTTTGGGCGCCATACGCATCGGCTATATAGCTCGCGAGCTCGTCATCATGATCGGTCGCTTGCGCGGGTTCGTCGCTAGGGCTCTCGCGATAGACTCGATCAATGGTTTGGCGATTCAGTCCCGTAACCTCAGCAAGTTTCTCGTGTATTAGCTCCTTAAAAATGCCGTCTGGAATGGTTGCGATCAACGGTGCCAAACGCTTTGCCATCGTTGCGCGAGCATCGAGAGAATTCAGATCAAGGTCTTCGGAAGCTGATGCGAACAGTTGCTCTTCAAGTGGTACCGCATGTTTCACCATGCGAAGGAAAGCCTCGGAGCCGATCTTCTGAACCAGAGAATCAGGGTCTTCACCTTCCGCCAAAAATAGAAACTTGACGCTTCTGCCGTCTTCCATTGCCTCCAGAGCGTTGGCTAATGCTCGTTTGGCCGCGCGTCGTCCCGCTTCATCGCCGTCAAAGCAAAACACCAGTTCGGACGTGTGTTTAAATGCGAGGCGGATATGGTCGATGGTTGCTGCAGTGCCGAGTGTGGCAACGGCAAAGTCGACCTCAAATTGTCGCAGCGCAACAACATCCATGTAGCCTTCGACCACGAGGAGTCGATCGATGCTGTTCTTGCTCTGTTTTATTTCATGAAGCCCGTATAGCTCTTTGCCTTTATGAAAGATGGGTGTTTCGGGTGAGTTCAGGTACTTGGGCTTTGAGTCATCTAAAACGCGACCGCCAAACCCAATAAACCGACCGCGACTATCGCGAATGGGGAACATGAGTCGATTTCGAAAACGGTCGTAGCGACGGTTGGACTCTTCGTTTTCTATGATCAAGCCCGCCTCGATCATTTGAGTTTGCTCGTATCCCATTGAGTCGAGCTCGTTGAGAATAAAGTCCCATTGTGCGGGAGCATAACCGAGGCCGTAGCTTCTAGCCGTCGCCGGGGTCAGACCGCGTTTTACCACATAGTTTTGAACTCTTGATTCTTTGCGGAGTGCCTTGTAGTAAAGCCTAGCCGCGTCTTGCATTAGATCGTAGAGCGTGCGCTTTCGCTCTTCTCGCTTAGCCTCGATGGGCGATAGCGTCTCGCGAGGAACTTCAAGTCCGGCTTGGTTGGCCAGCTGCTCGACCGCATCGACGAAGTCGAGTCGTTCGTATTCGGTGAGAAATCGAATTGCATCGCCGCTGACACCGCATCCGAAGCAATGGTAAAACTGTTTATTTTGATTGACGCTAAAGGAGGGCGTCTTTTCGTTGTGGAAAGGGCAGCACGCCATGTAGTTTGCGCCCGACTTTTTTAATGCGACACGCGGAGATATCACGTCGATAATATCGACACGATCCAATAAGTCTTCAATAAACGAGCGGGGGATACGTCCTTTCATAGACCGTCAATGTTCACGCATTTAGGGCTATAAAGTAAAGCGGGATTTTCGTAATGAGCTTACGCAGAGAGTCGATCGCGTAATTGCTTGCTAACCGCCCCGAGATCGGCGCGTCCTTCAATTTGGGGTTTGATCTGCGCCATTACTGCACCCATCTGAGCCATAGAGCTCGCGTTGGTGGTGGAAATGGCTTCATCGACGATGGCGTCGATTTCGCTTTGAGAAAGCGGGAGAGGAAGGAACTCCTGGATAACACTGAGCTCGAAACGCTCTACATCGGCGAGATCTTGGCGACCAGCGTCTTCGTATTGCGCTAAAGCATCGTTTCGTTGCTTTGACATCTTAGTAAGAATGTTAATGCAACGTGCATCATCCAGTTCGATTCGCTCATCGATTTCAATACGCTTAAACTCTGAGCTCACCATACGAAGCACTCCGAGTCGCTCTTTCGCGCGAGCTCTCATGGCTTGTTTGGTTTCCGCAGAAACTTTAGCTGCAATCGGTGATGTCATCGAGTGAGTTCCCAGTTGTCGGGCGCTAGTTACCTAGCTAGCCAGACGGATATTAGTACAAACGCTTTGTACGACGAATATCACGAGAAACTTTCTTCAAGTGACGCTTCACCGCAGCCGCGCGAGCACGTTGTCGAGTTGTTGTTGGCTTTTCGTAAGTCTCACGACGACGAACTTCTGCCAATACACCTGCTTTTTCACAACCGCGCTTGAAACGACGTAGTGCTACGTCGAACGGCTCGTTTTCACGTACTTTTACCGACGGCATTAAACCACCTACCTTAAATAATTGAGTTAATAGAATTTCACACCTTAAAGTGCGAGCGCGAATTCTACTATAAATGCATGGGTGATTGCAAAGTGAACAACCCCGTTCCGCTACGCTATTATCCCTATAGGTTTATGTCCGCTTTGAACTGCGCTGAGCTTCGGTTTATTATGCGCGGCAAATAACCTTCCATTGATGATCGAATTGAGAGACTAATCTGTGCGTGTTTTAGGAATTGAAACCTCGTGTGATGAAACGGGAATCGCTATCTATGATACCGATCAGGGTCTAATCGCCGATGCGCTTCACAGTCAAATTGACGTCCACGTCGAGTATGGTGGTGTTGTACCCGAGCTCGCATCTCGCGATCATATCCGAAAAACGCTGGTGCTTATTGAACAGGTGCTTGCGGATAGCGGCTTGAACAAGTCAGACATCGATGGTGTTGCCTACACGTCGGGCCCCGGTCTCATGGGAGCGCTCATGGTGGGTGCATGTTTAGGCAGAGCGCTTGGTTACGGTTGGAACGTTCCCGCGATTGGAGTGCATCACATGGAAGGACATCTTCTCGCGCCCATGCTTGAAGAAAACCCACCCGAGTTTCCGTTTGTTGCGTTGCTCGTTTCTGGCGGGCATTCTCAGCTCGTCGATGTCAAAGGTATCGGCCAATACACAGTGATCGGCGAGTCAGTAGATGACGCCGCCGGCGAAGCCTTTGATAAAGTCGCCAAGATGCTCGACCTAGATTATCCAGGCGGCCCACATGTTGCCAAGCTTGCAGAATCCGGTGATCCATTACGCTTTAAGTTTCCGCGGCCGATGACAGACCGTCCAGGCTTAGACTTTAGCTTTAGCGGCTTAAAAACCTTTACACTCAACCTAGTTCATAAATACACAGTCGATGGTCCACTTCCGAGCACGCAAGACATGGCTGATATCGCAGCTGGGTTTCAGTTGGCCGTGGTCGACACTGTTGCCATTAAATGCCGTCGGGCGCTCGAACAAACGGGCTACACGCGTCTCGTTATGGCGGGCGGAGTATCTGCAAATAAAGAACTGCGCAGGAAATTAGCCACGCTCAAAGCAGATGTGTTTTATGCTCGGCCTGATTTATGTACCGATAACGGTGCAATGATTGCGTATGCTGGCGCTCAGCGGTTGTTGGCGGGGCAACACGATTCCCTGAGTGTCGTAACGAAACCACGCTGGCCAATGGGTGAACTGGAGGCAATTGACTAAATGGATACTGTATACGTAGAGGGGTTAACCGTCGAAACCGTGATCGGTGTTTTTGACTGGGAGCGCACCATTAAGCAGCGATTGGTTATCGATCTTGAGATGGCTTGGGATTGTTCTTCCGCTGGTCGAAGTGATGAACTCGACGATGCGCTGGATTACGCATCCGTTTCTCAGGCGATTACTGAATTTGTGGAAGCATCGTCCTACCAGTTAATTGAGTCTGTTGCGGAAGGTATTTCCGCGCTGGTAATTCGCAATTTCAGTGTGCCACAGGTTACCGTAAAAGTGAGCAAGCCGGGTGCGGTACCTACCGCAGATAACGTCGCGGTCAAGATCACTCGAGCGATGCGTTAATGCGCTGTTTTTTAGGCTTCGGTAGTAACCTTAACCGCGAGCGGAACTTGGCGACGGGTTTACAGGCACTTGGTGAGCGTTTGTCGGTCGTTAGAGTGTCTCCCGTTTACCAGTCTTCCGCCCTAGGCTTCGATGGTGCACCGTTTTTTAACTTCTGTGTTGAGGTCGTTCTAGATCGAGAAATCGCTGAACTTAAGAAATTACTTAAAGAGATTGAGGACCACTGCGGACGGGATCGATCTGCGCCAAAGTATTCATCTCGAACACTGGATATCGACATATTATGGGTAGGCGAATGCTTTGGAATATTCGACGGTGTACCTTTGCCAAGGCAAGAAGTATTCGATAACAGTTTTGTGCTTAAGCCACTTGTCGATATTGCCCCCGAATTGAGTCATCCACAAAAGGGGTGTATCGCTGATCTTTGGGCAAATTACGAGGTCAGCAAAATGCCCATTACAGAAGTGCAATCTGACTTTCTGGAAGCGCGCGTTTAAACTCTGCTAATACTGACTCGCTCACCGGTCCGCCATTCATGGGCGATCATTTTACCACCCCAAACACAACCACCATCCAGCGCTACCGCGAATTCATAGCGAGATTGCCCCTCCAAAGCTGCCCAATGGCCAAAAAATACTTTGGTTTGATCTTGTCTTGGAAAACTGAACCACGGTTTAAATCTCGTATCACTCGGTCCAATGAGGTCGGCACACTTAAATTCGAGAACGCCTGACTGGGTAATGTACCGCATGCGTGTTAAATAATTGGTGATCGCGCGCAGCCGGCCAATACCCGTATGCTTCGCGTCCCAGTGGTTGGGTTGGTTGCCGTACATATGGCGGAAGAAGTTCGAGCGATGCGGACCGGTTATGGTCCGTTCCAGTTCTGAGGCGTACTTGCGGCAGTCGTCGATACTCCAGATGTGTGGAATGCCCGCGTGGCAGAGAATAGCGTTGTGATCGAGCTGCTTCACTAACGGTTGTGTCAAAAGCCACTGTGCAAAATTATCTGCGAGTTCCGATGCGAAGATGTCGGCATAGGTTTCTTTCCCTGAGGGTATTCGGTGACAAAGCTTTTGAGCTAGGAAGTGAAGGTCGTGATTGCCTAAAACCGTATCGACACAGTGTCGATGCTCGAGTACCCACTCCATGACGCCTTGATCGTTTTCGCCGCGATTGATCAAGTCGCCAGCAAAGCTGATTCGGTCAATGCTCGGGTTGAAATTAATGGTTTCGAGTAACGCCTCTAGAGTGGAAAAACAGCCCTGTACGTCACCGATGAGCCAGTGTTTCACTACTGCAAGACCCCGGGGTGAGCTAGCGTGAACTCCGGTATTTGCACCACAAATCGTGTGTCGGTCTCGAGATCGATAAAACCGAATTCACCTTTCATCGTGCCGATGTGCGTATCGATGAGTGCCCAGCTGGTGTATTCGAAATCTTGATTGGGGGCAAACGTGGGGGTTTGCCCAACGACGCCTTCTCCCGATACCTCAGTCAGCTTGCCGTCAGAATCAAAGATCCACCAGTGCCGGTCTAGGAGCTGAATATTGTGAGTACTGAAGTTCGTGATGCGAATCTTGTAGGCAAATGCGTGCTGAAACAGTCTGCCGCGCTCTTCTACACCCAGATACTCAACTTTAACAGAAATGTCGACGTAGGCTTCTATGTTCATTTGCTAAGACGATATAACGTGTTACTGATGTTCACATAGTCCTCGACGCTGAGGTTCTCAGGGCGCAGCGATAGATCGACGCCAAGGTCGGGCTGGCCTAGCGGCTTAATGATTTTTTTGAGCGTGTTTTTGAGGGTCTTCCGACGCTGAGAGAAGGCCTCTCTGACGATGTGCTCAAAATACTCGTGACTGTCGAGAGCCAGTTTTTCCTTTCGTGGGCGAAGCCGAACGATTGCTGAGTCTACTTTAGGAGGTGGATTAAACGACTCAGGGGGAACGACAAACAAGCCATCGACCTCACATCCGTATTGGGTCATTACACTCAATCTACCGTAATTGTTATCCCCTGGTCCGGCCGCCATGCGATCAACGACTTCTTTTTGCAGCATAAAATGCATGTCTTCGATATGCTCAGCCTGTTCGAGCAGATGAAAGATGATTGGCGTCGAAATATTGTAGGGTAGGTTACCCACGACTCGCACTTGCTTACCTGCCGCGATTTCGGCGTAATCGGTTTTGAGTGCGTCTTGATTGAGGATGCTGAAATTCGCATTGCGCTCAAACTTCACTTTTAGCCATGGGATAAGATCGCGGTCGAGTTCAATCGCAGTCACGGTAGCACCGCTTGCTACCATATCTTCGGTAATAGCGCCCTGGCCTGGACCGATCTCTACGATGTGTTGGCCCTCTTTAGGGCGTATCGCAAAGGTAATTTGCGAAATGATATTGGGGTCGCTTAAGAAGTTTTGGCCGAAGCGCTTTCGCATTCGGTGTCCGTCGACAATATGTTTGGCCATTTGAAACGATCCTTAAGGCGTTAAATTTTTTGAGATTTTAGCATGTTACGAGCGGTGCCAATAGCCTCTATGAAGCTACCCGCGCTAGCTTTCCCAGTTCCTGCAAGATCGAGAGCGGTGCCGTGGTCGACCGAGGTGCGAATATAGGGCAGTCCCAATGTAATGTTCACCGCATTTCCAAATCCCGCATATTTCAAAACGGGTAAACCTTGGTCGTGATACATCGCTAAAAACGCATCGTGGTTTTCGATGACGGGCGGTGTAAACGCAGTATCGGCCGGAAGGGGCCCGCTGAGTATCAAGCCCTCATCGCGAAGTGCAGCGAGCGTTGGTTCGATGACATCGATCTCTTCCTTGCCTAAGTGACCGCCTTCTCCAGCGTGTGGGTTTAAACCGCACACCGCGAGACGCGGGGTGACAATGCCAAACTTAGACCTCATCTCATCATTTAGGATGTTTAATACCGCACTGAGTGACTCGCGAGTAATGGCAGCGCTCACCTCTTTAAGAGGCAAGTGAGTGGTTGCTAGCGCGACACGGAAGGTTCCTGCGGCGAGTAGCATGACGACCTTATCGACATTGGATGATGACTGAAAAAACTCAGTATGTCCGCTAAAGCGAATCCCAGCGTCGTTAATGACGCCCTTGTGAACCGGCGCGGTGACGATAGCTGACACGTGATTTTGGAACGCCAAATCGTGAGCAGTTTGAAGTTGTGCGATCACGTATTGAGCGTTGCGTGGATTCACGAGGCCCAGCTCAACGGGCACTTCGAGAGCATGCGGGAGCACGTTTAGGGCGCCATGAGCCAAAGGTTGGTCAACCGAATCAATGACGTGAATCTCGGTGCGGTAGCCTAGCGTTTGCGCAAGTATTTTGAAGTGCTGAACATCGCCGGTCACGACGAATTCGTTGAGATCCGATCGAGACTCTGCCCACTTGAGGCAGAGTTCAGGTCCGATTCCGGCCGGTTCGCCGGAGGTGATCAGTATCGGTTTCACATGCGCTCGTCGTAAGGTTCTTTGTAGACAATAAACGCATCATCGCGAAGCTCTTGACGCCAGCGAGGTAGTTCATCGTAAAACTTACGCGAACGCAGGAAGTTCTCGGCTTGCATCTCGAGGAATCGCTCAGACATATTTTGATCTCGGCGCCCAGTCACCTGAAGGATATGCCACCCGAACTGAGTTTGGATGGGTTCGCTGATTTCATCGATTTCGAGCGTGCCCATGGCCGCTTCAAACTGAGGTACAAACGACCCGGGATTTGACCAACCTAACGAACCACCAAGACGCGCCGAACCATAGTCTTCCGAGAACTCACGAGCGAGTTCTCCAAAGTCAGCACCGTCGAGCACTTGTTGGCGCAGTTCAGTAATCTCCTCCAGCGACGCTTCACTCGAGCGAATGGCGTTCGGTTTCAGTAGGATGTGACGAACTTCTGTTTGGATAATGACCTGGTCTTCGGCACCGCGTTTCTCGAGTAGAGTCAGAATGTGGTAACCCGCGCCGCTTCTGAAGGGCTGAGTGATTTCGCCCACTTCCATGTTCTGCACATAGTTAGCAAAAAGCGTCGGAAGCTGTTCGACTCGACGCCAACCTAAGTTGCCGCCTTCGAGGCCGTCTGGAGCGTCAGAGTACGAACGTGCTAGTTGTTCGAAAGATTCTCCCGAAGACGCAAGCTCGTGAACGTATTGAGCTTCCTGAGCGATCGTATTCAGTTGCTCTGCCGTTGAGTCGGGCGGTGTCTCAAGTAGGATGTGCGCTACGTTGTAGTTTGTGGCGGTATAGTTTTGGCCCTCATCTGACGCCAGGAAGTTAGCGATTTCTTGAGGCGTGACTTCAATACGCGCGTTTACCGCACCTTCTTGGACTCGGTTGAGGGTCATTTCGCGACGGATCTGCTCACGGAACGAATAGATGGTTTGACCCGACGCTTCGATTGCCTGCTGAAGTTGATCGAGATTCTGACCGTTACCTGCGGCAATTCGTCCGATGGCCTCCATAACTTCGCGGTCTGAAACATTCAATGACGCACGACGAGCCACTTCGAGTTCGAGTGTTTCTTCAACGAGTCGGTTCAGAACTTGCGTTTCGAGCTCCTCGCGAGGCGGAAGCTGATCGGCCGGATATTGCGCTAGGATTTGGCCAACACGATCGTCCAGTTGAGATTGCATGATCACGTCATCGTTCACCACGACGATTACTCGATCGAGGGGACGTGCGATAGCGTGAGTGCTTGCGACGAGCGCGAGCGCTAACATCAGTTTAGTTATTTTCTTCATAGTTCTGATAGCCATAAATACCGCTTAAAAGTTTGTCTACAGACGATTGACCACTGCCAATACCCTTTAGTTCCACTTGGAATCTAATTGAGCTGCGTTGATCGAGGTCGTCGATTTCGGTTCCGGTGCCAGGATCGACCCAACGTTGGTATGCCAGCGCGATTCGCCAGCAGCATGATTCATATTCAAATCCAGTCAAAAAGTCGATTTGGCGACTGTAAGTTAGATCTTGAGTCCATCGGCCAAACAAGGACCAGCCGTTATCAGTTAACGGAATGTACGCGGAAACGTGGCTTTGCCATGTGTCGCGGTCAGTCAGTTGACCTGTGATGACGTTGACGGTTTCCCCGCGACGCTGATAAATCATGCCAACGTTGACCAAAGCTTGTCGGTACTTCGAATATTGTAAGTAGTTTGCGCTCTGATTAATACGTCCGATTGACGTATTCCAGTTGAGGTCCGATGTAAATGACCATTCTTTTCCAAGTGCGACATCCGTTTTAAGCATTAAATCTGATCGACTCTGTGTGAGGGAGTCGAGTTCGAGTTGCTCAACATCGGTAATGTCGGGAAGTAAACTCGGGTTATCGATGACCTCTTTGGTCAATCGCGGAGAGAGTGAAACGTAGCGATTACCGTTGTAAAAGCCTTGCGCGACGCTCACACTGAGCCACTCTTGTCCGTTGCTATTATCGATGACGCGAGTCGTTGCGGCGAGCGTGAAACGATTATCGTCACCAACTCGGTCTCCGCCACTGAAGCGATTGGTACGAAACAGTGACTCGTAGGTCTGCAGCGGCTGTGTTGTGTCGTAGATGGGCTGAGCTGATTGATCGACGTATTGAGCATAGTTGTAGTGAAACTTAGGCTCGATCACCCAAGCATAATCCGAGTCGGGTTGAAAACGCTCGAAGAATAGCGCGCCTTCAATGTGATTAATGGTCGACGTTGAGTTGATCGTATTGTCGCCAACAACGATGGCAGTGTCTTCGTAATACTTAGCGTAGATCGAGCTTGATGCCTCTAAATAGCCGGGCAGCCATTCCTTGCGCCACAGAAGCGCAGCAGTGGCCATGCCGCGACTGCCTTCATCGAGCTGGAGATTGTCATAGGCTTCAAATTCGGTGGCGTCAATACGGAAACTGGCTCTTAATCCATCGAGAATGGGGTAACGAAATTCTGCCCAGGCGTGGGGCAGCTGCCGATATCGGTTTTGTGTCGTCACCGAGATGGCTTGGTATTGTCGAGCCTCAATACCGACATGAATATAATCTGTTTGGTAACCGATCGCACCAAACTGCTTTAAATTTGAACGCGCACGTACCTCGAGACCATAAGCGCCTAAATCGCGGAAATAATCGATGTCGGATACGCGTGTGTAGTCGATTCGCGAATACCAGTGCTCCCCGACGCCGCCGGTTTGCTGAACACCACCGAGCCAGCGGTTAGAGTTGTATACTCGATCTCGCTCCCAGTAAGCGCCGCTCAGGGCAAGATGCTGATACTCATCCATCCAGCGAACTTCCGTTTCGAGGCCGGCACCACGATCGGCAATGAAGCGAGGCGTAATCGTTGCGTCATAGTCCGGCGCAAGATTGAGATAATAGGGCGCAGAGATGTCAGGGCCGTCGCTTGAAATGCTGAACTCAGGAACCAAGAAGCCGCTCATCCTTCGGTCGTCGATTGGAAATTGTGCCCACGGGAGATAAAACACCGGT
>JABXIR010000301.1 GCA_013372965.1 Gammaproteobacteria bacterium | reverse complement strand
TCCACATCAATCATAGCGCGTTTGATAATATCGGCTGCTGTGCCTTGCATCGGGGCGTTGATTGCCGTTCGTTCGGCCGCTTGGCGGCGCATGCCGTTACTGGAATTGATGTCTGGCAAATACAATCGTCGACCCATGATCGTCTCGACATAGCCCATGTCGGCGGCCTTGGTGCGAATGTCATCCATAAAGCGTCGAACGCCAGGGTAGCGCTCAAAGTAGCGATCAATGTACTCTTGCGCCTCGCCTCGTGGCACCTGAATTTGCTTCGCTAAACCAAAAGCCGACATGCCATAGATAAGACCGAAGTTAATGGCCTTCGCCTTGCGACGCATATCGTCGGACACCTCCATTGGCGTTACACCAAACACTTCTGCACTGGTGGCTCGGTGAATATCTTCGCCCGCTGCAAATGCTTCAATCAAGCGTTCGTCACCGGATAGATGCGCCATGATACGTAGTTCAACTTGCGAATAATCCGCCGCCAATATCTTGTATCCCTTCGGTGCAACAAACGCCTTTCGGATTCGGCGACCTTGCTCGGTCCGTATGGGGATGTTTTGTAAGTTAGGATCAGAGCTGCTCAGTCGACCCGTTGCCGTGACGGCCTGGTGGTAACTCGTATGAACTCGACCCGTCGTTGCATTGATTAAGGTCGGTAGTTTATCGACGTACGTTGACTTTAGCTTGGTTGCACTTCGGTACGCCATAATCACGCGCGGAAGTTCATAGGTTTCCGCCAGCTCTAATAACACGGGCTCGGCCGTCGACGGCGCTCCCTTCGGCGTTTTTTTGATGACCGGAATATTCAATCGCTCGTAAAGAACTTCGGAGAGCTGTTTCGTCGAGCCAAGGTTGAACTCGCCGTCGGCGAGCAAGTACGCTTGTTGCTGCAGCGATTCGATTTCTTTTTCGAGCTCGATGCCTTGCTCGGCCAGCTTTTCAACGTCGATGGCGACGCCGGTTCGCTCGATTCGCGATAACACATCAATTAACGGGCGTTCTACACGACTGTAGAGCGCTAGGAGGCTTGGCTGTGTTAGCAACTGAGCGAATAACGCATGGTGCAAGCGAAGCGTGATATCAGCATCTTCTGCTGCATAATGAGCAGCCGTGGCGACAGGCACTTGGTCGAAACGAAGCTGCTTCGCGCCTTTACCAGCGATATCTTCGTATTTTACCGTACGATAGCCCAGCACTCGCTCTGCGAGAGAGTCCATGTCATGACGGCCCGCCACGCTATTTAACACGTAGCTTTCGAGCATGGTATCGAAGCTGATGTTAGCGATGGAGACGTCGTATTTCGCTAACACACTTTGATCGTACTTAAGATTTTGACCGACGAATTGCTTTTGCGGATTTTCAAGAATCGGTTTTAGAGCACTCAGAACCACTTCGAGCGCAAGTTGCTCGGGGAAGTCGATGTCGGCGTGTGCGATTGGAATGTACGCTGCCTCACCCAGCGCCACACTGAAAGAAACCCCCACAAGTTCAGCCTCCATGTAGTTTAGGCTGGTTGTTTCTGTATCGAACGCAATTACGCTCGCTGCGTTTAATCGCTCAACCCAGTCGGCGAGCTGTGCTGACGTGTTGACGATGTCGTATTTCGCCTCAACCGTAGCCGGTTCTGGGGCAGCAGTTGCGGACGGCGCGTTCATGGAGCTACCCGCCAGCTCACGAATCCAGGTTTTAAACTCATAGGTTTCATAGAGTTCAGCCAGCAACTCGTTGTCTGGCTCTTTGACGGCAAGATCATCGATGGTCACTGCAAGTTCGCAGTCGGTTTTAATCGTCGCCAACCAATAACTCATTTCGGCATCTTCGCGGTGTGCTTCTAGCTTTTTCGCCATCGTCTTGGCACCGCGGAAGCTCAACGTCTCGACTTCATCGAGTCGCTGGTAGATGTCTGCGATACTTCCTAGACCCTGCACCAACCCCAGTGCGGTTTTTTGGCCAACACCGGGCACACCTGGAATGTTATCAACTTTATCGCCCATCAAGGCCAGCAGGTCGATAATGAGCTCTGGAGGTACACCAAACTTCTCGACCACGCCGGCAGGATCTAGGCGCGTGTCGGTCATGGTGTTTTCAAGCGTTACGTACTCATCAACCAACTGAGCCATATCCTTGTCACCGGTCGAAATGACCGTTGGACGCTGAGCCGCTGATGCCGCCCTAGCAAGCGTGCCGATCACGTCGTCCGCCTCGACACCTTCTACCACGATTCGTGCGAGGCCCATGCCGTCAATAATCTGATGAATCGGCTCTATTTGACTGCGTAAGTCGTCGGGCATCGGGGGTCGCTGAGCTTTGTAATCGGGAAAGCGATCGTCGCGGAAGGTCTTACCTTTTGCATCAAAGACCACCGCTACGGGACTGTCGGGATAGTCCTTCAACAAGCGTCGTACCATATTAATAACGCCTTTGATTGCCCCCGTTGCCTGGCCCTTTGAGTTGACAAGCGGCGGCATTGCATGAAAGGCGCGGTAGAGATACGACGAACCGTCGACTAAGACGATCGGTGGTAGGCTGTCAGTCATAATTTTTCTTCTGTATGAGTTCTCAATGGCTATAGCTTAACTTGAATTACGCTTTCATTCAGCAGTTGCTTGAGCTTAGATTCATGCCACTATAAAGTGACAACTTTCTTGCACGATTTAGGAACCACCATGGCCGTCTACACCCAACTCAAACTCAGCGAAATCAACACGCTCTGTCGGCCGTTCGAGCTTGGGCCAGTGGTCGATGTAAGGGGAATAGAAGATGGCATCGAGAACTCGACCTATTTTGTCGATTTTGACCACGACGGCACCGTGACACACACCGTTCTCACAGTGTTCGAGTACATGTCCGCCAGCGAGCTGCCGCCCTTTATTGAGTTGATGGCAAAACTGAGTCGTGCCCAATTACAAACACCTGCTCCCTTCCAAACCGCTTCAAAAGAGTATCTCATCGATGTTAATGGCAAGCCTGGCTTGCTGTTTCCGCGCGCGGCGGGCGGGCACGTGTCGACACCATGTGCGGATCAATGTGCAGAGGTCGGTGAATTTTTGGCGAAGATGCACTTGAATCACAACGTAGAGCCACGCATTTGCATCGAAAATTCTCGAGGACTGAACTGGCAAAGAGACACTGCCGCGCAGATTATCAATGCGCTACCGAACGATGAAGTTGAATTAGTTAATCGTCAGTTCAACGATGTCATCCAGCAGCAAGATAAACTAGCGGAACTGCCAAGTGGGATCATCCATGCCGACCTCTTTCACGATAACGCGCTATTTCATGAAGGGCGCCTTTCCGCTGTCATTGACTACTACTTTGCGTGCACGGACTGGTTTCTTCTGGATCTCGCGATTGTCGCCAATGATTGGTGCTGGGGTGACGACGCGTCAGCCTACGATCGGGTAAAGCTCTCTGCGCTGATTGCGGGCTATCAGGCACATCGGAAGCTCACTTCCGTCGAAGTTGAGCTTTGGCCGGTAGTGGCCCGTATCGCGATGACGCGCTTTTGGCTATCTCGCCGCAAAGATGAAATCGAAGCGAATGGTCGCCGATTAAAGAGTGCGTATCCGCTCAAGATCCGTCTAGAATACTTATTAAACAATCCAGCAGACCTAAGCCAATTCTGCTGATATACTCGCGACGCTTTCTTAGTCGCACTTAACAAGGTCGCCCTCTTAATGGAACATTTACTCCTTAACGCCGCATTTGCAGTCGTTGTGCTTATCATCACGTGGTTGGCAGGTTGGCCACCATTTAGCCATCAGCGCAAAAAGCGTATCGGAGTTGACTACACCGCTGGTGAAGCCTTAGCTTGCGGCATCTTCCTGGGCGCAGCGATATTACATATGCTTCCAGAGGCCAACGAGGCGTTCCATAATGCTGGATTTCACTATCCCGTTGCTTTTCTAGGTGCGGGCGTCGTGTTCCTATTCCTGTTGTGGCTCGAGCATCTTGGCACTCACCTCAGCGAACACGAATCGAGCAACAGCCCAGCCTACGCTTGGCTCTCTACCGCCGTACTAAGCGTTCACTCTCTGCTAGCGGGTGCGGCACTCGGCAGTACCAGTGCGATTAGCACCGCCGTCATCATCATGGTTGCCGTCATTGCACACAAGTGGGCGGCAAGTTTCGCTCTGGCAGTGAAACTGGTTCAGAGCGGACAGAGCCTTAAATCGAATTTAATTGCTTTCGGTATTTTTTCGGCGGCGTTTCCTTTGGGCGTCGGACTTGGTGCCTTGGCTAACATGCCGATGGGAGACAACTTGCTCGAGCCAATTTTCAATTCGTTCGCGGCGGGCACGTTCCTGTATCTGGGAACGCTTCACGGCTTAACGCGCGCGACGCTCATCAACCGTTGCTGCAACCGACGTGACTTTAACTACGTCATCGTCGGTTTCGTGGTCATGGCGCTGGTCGCACTCGTTCATTAACCGCGCCAGCTCGCGCGAACTGAATTGAACGTCAGTACCATTTGACCGGGATTAAACGGCGGGCGAATGAAACCTTGGTAATGCCCGTACGGATTCACGATTGCGATGTTCCCCGAGTGATCAACAGAATAGAACTCACCTCCGCCAGGCACTTTACTGAACGCGACATTAAAATCGGTAGCGAGTTGCTTAATGGTCAAATATTCGCCTGTCAACGCACGGAAACTCGGATCGAAGAATTCCACATACGGTCCTAAAACATCAGGTGTATCGCGATCAGGATCGACCGAGACCAGCATATACTGAACATTCTCGTCACGGCCTTGGTCGCGCAACATGGTCTGCATATCGCGCATTTGCGCCATCGCACTAGGGCAGATGTCTGGGCAATTCGTGAAGCCAAAGAATATTAACGTCCACTTGCCTTCAAAGATCGCATTGGTTGCCGTCTCTCCGCGCTCATCGAGCAGCACGAAGTCGCGCGGAATACGCGCGGTTTCGAATACCCACACATTATTGGCTCTGAGATCACTGGGGCTCAAAATTCGTGGTTGGGTAAATTTATAAAAAAAGCCTAAACCAATTAATGCAATCAACGCGAGTAATGCGAAGATGGTTCTTTTGATTCCGCGGCTCTGTGCCTCGTGATCAATCGTTGCAGTGGTCATTGCACAGCCTCCAGTGTCATGGTGGTAATCGTTGGCGCGAAGTAATAATGATCGACAAGCATCGCGACAAACAGCGCTAGCAAGTACCAAATTGAATACTTAAACGTTTCCATACCTGCCTTAGGGTTGTTTCCCCACATTAATACACACGCCCAATACAGGAATCCTGCACCTAGTAATACTGCCGTGGATAGGTACAGCAACCCGAACATCCCCGTGATCCAAGGAAGCAGGGTGACTAAGAACAAAATGATGGTATACAACAAGATATGCAACTTGGTGTACTGAACGCCGTGCGTGACCGGCAACATTGGAATCGCCGCCTTGGCGTAATCATCACGCTTGTGAACTGCCAGCGCCCAGAAGTGCGGTGGCGTCCAAGCAAAGATAATCAACACAAGTAATAATGCATGAGGATGAATTTCTCCGGTTACGGCAACCCATCCTAATAGGGGAGGTGCGGCACCAGCTAAGCCACCGATTACGATGTTTTGTGGGGTCGCACGCTTAAGGAATTGGGTATAGACAACCGCATAACCTAGTAGTGACGCCATGGTAAGCCAAGCGGTCAGTGCATTGATAAACACTAACAAAATCACCATACCAAGTGCGCCGGTGATCATCGCGAACCAAAAGCCTTGCGCAGCACTTAGACGACCGGTAGCCACCGGGCGATTTTGCGTTCGTGCCATTTTGAGATCGATGCGACGGTCGACTAAGTGGTTAATCGCTGCAGCGCTGCCTGCGCAAAGCGCGATGCCTAAGTTGCCTAGGATTAACACGTCAATGGGAACCCAGCCATCGGTGGATAGCAACATCCCGATCAATGACGTCACCAACATCAGCAGTACAACGTTCGGCTTACAGAGCTCTAAATAATCACGCCAAGTTGGACGCGCAGCAGTTTCAATGGCAGTCATGACGTAATCGCCTCCGTCGAGTGTAGTCGATGTAAGAGCGTGACGTAGCAAAGCAACAGAACGGCACCCCCAGCGTTATGCATCACCGCAACACTCAGCGGCAAGGCAAAAATAATGTTTGAAAGACCGAGCGTTACTTGAGCCACCAACATCGCAGTCGTAATGACCGCGAGACGGCGCGCTGGCTGATAGCCGGTGGAAAACAGGCGCCACGCTAGGAACAGCGTAAATATTGTCACGAGGATTGCGCCCACTCGATGCGTAAAGTGAATCGCTATTCGCGCATCATTATCGAGCTGTCCGCCTAGGTAATTAGGGCCAATGTGTTGGAAGAAGTTAAAGCCTTCGTCGTAGTCGGCCGTTGGAAACCAACTACCATGGCAGGTTGGCAAGTCGGTGCACGCGAGTGCGGCGTAGTTGGAAGACGTCCAGCCACCCAACGCAACTTGGAGTGTGACCAACACAAGCCCGACGTAGGCGAGCTTTTTCAGACTCGCTACATTTAAAGCGAGCGACCACCGCCATCGAAACAATCGCTGAGCCAACAGCCACATTAAAGCCAAGGT
>JABXIR010000040.1 GCA_013372965.1 Gammaproteobacteria bacterium | reverse complement strand
TGCAGCTGGTGGAAGAAGGCGAGCTCTCCGATCACATTAATGAATCGGTCATGGCCATCATGCTCAGTCATGTAAATTTCCGAACGGGTGCTCTGCTCGACATGTTGGATCTTACCAAGCGAGCCCATCACGCCGGGGCGCTGGCAATTTGGGACCTGGCTCACTCCGCTGGGGCGCTCGAGGTCGAGCTCGACGCGTGTCACGTCGACTTTGCTGTTGGCTGCACTTATAAATATTTAAACGCAGGGCCCGGCGCACCGGCGTTCGTCTATTGCAACCAAGCAATCGTTCAGCAGGTGACGCAGCCCTTGTCGGGATGGATGGGGCATGCATTCGCGTTCGAATTCGACTCGAACTATACGCCCGACGCAGGGATCAAAAAGTTTCTCTGCGGCACACCGCCGATTGTGTCAATGGCGTGTGTAGAGGCGGCTTTATCGGCGTTTGATGGCGTATCCATGCACGCGATACGAGCAAAGTCGATCGCACTATCCGAAACCTTTGAGGCCTTGTTGCGTGATCACGGGTTGCTACAGCTTTTAACGCCGGTTCATTCTGCTGATCCGCACACACGGGGCAGTCAACTCGCCTACGCCTCAGATCATGCCTACGGCTTGTGCCAATCTCTGATCGAGCGAGGTGTCGTCCCGGATTTTCGCGCTCCGAATTACATTCGATTCGGTTTTACGCCGCTCTATACCTCATTCGATGACGTTTGGAAGGCGGTAGAGCACATTGTGCAAGCGATTGAAAACGAAGAGCATATGCACCCGCGTTGGCGTGAAAAGCTCGCGGTCACTTAATGGTGACCACGAGCGTTCGGTTTTAGAACGTGTAACGTACACTCGCGCTTACGGTACGGGGACGGCCTGGTAAATAGCGCTCGGAGCCAAATGCAAAATCCGCACGATCGGCATAGCGCTGGTCGCTTAGATTATGCACATTCAACCCAAACGATAGCGACTCGATGGGTTGATAGCGCAGGTCAAAACTCAGCAGTTGATGACCATCGTATTGGTGCTGGTTGCTTGCATCCATGTAATAGCGACCGACCCAGTCGAGCCGAGCCGAGAGGCTCCATGCCTCTGTGGGCGACCAGGTCACGCGCTGACTACTAAGCCAGTTGGGTGCGGTATCCACCTGATTGCCGTTCTTGATACTCTCCGTGGTGTTTGGTCCTGCGGAGATGTCACGATCGAACCGATAGCGATGATCGCTGTAGCTGAGAGACGCCTGCCAAAGCCAGTTGGCAGCAAGCTGATAATGCAAGTCTAGCTCAATACCGCGATGATCCGTCTTTCCACTGGCTTCGCTAAAGCCGTTTGCATCGCGGAAGAAGAAGCCGTTTTTCTTCTGGTAGTAGACAACCACTTCAGCTTGCACGTTTTGCGCGTCGAATAGCCAGCCGATCTCGGCGTTGTCGAGTGTTTCCACTTGTGCCTTGCCGCCGGTTTGGTTGATCTGTAAACGATACAAGTCACTCGCCTGCGGTGTTCGACCTCCTCGAGATAAGCGCCCCCAAACGGATTGAGTAGCGTCAAGTGCGTAACGCAGAGCGAGCTTTGGCAGCCAAACTTCGTAGTGGTCCGTTCGGCTTGCTTGTCGCAAGAAGCGGCCCTCGATGCTCGGCGCTAGATGATTGCGGTAGTCGTAATTCATTGTCTCGTAGCGCAGGCCGGCTTCCCAGCTTAGCTGGGTGGAGAGCTGACCACCAAATTGAGTAAACGCGGCGTATTGTTCAGTATTAACGGTGTAGTCGTAATGCACCCCCTGAGTGTAAGAGAATACGTCCGGTATAAACTGTTCCTCGCTCAGTTCGCCTTCGCTAAAGTCGAGATCAACCCCGAGCTGAACGTCGATGTCGCTCAGCGAAAATTGGTAATTACTGAGCAAACCCATACTCGATTGTGAGGCGTTTTCGATCGCTTGGCTAGGAAGGAAATGCATAAGTAATTCACTGTCGAGCTGACGGTAATAGGGGCTGATTACCAGCGCGTCATCGACGAAGCGTAGATCGCTTTTCCATCTCAGACCATCAATCTTGCGATACGCATCTGGGTTGGGGTTGTCAAAGATACGCGCTTCGTCTTTGTAGGCGTCGGCGCCTCGAATAAATCCTGCGGTTTGCTGATCCAGTCGATGAACGGCCAAATGATTGTCGATGCGGAAATTATTAAATGATATGGGTACGCTTAAGTAGAGTTTCTCTTGATCCACGCCCGTGCTATTGCGCCAGCCCTCGTCGCGATTGATATAAGCTTTCGCGTAGCCTCGACCGAGTAGAGCTTCGGCCGAAAGTTGTTGTCCATGCTCGGACGATGCGAATTCAATGGCGTTCGACTGAGGGCGGCGGTGTTTTACATTGACCAACCCGTGCACAGCGTTGGCGCCGTAGGCCGCGCTGGCAGGGCCTCGCCAAACTTCAATACCATCGGCAAGCTCCCAAGTGGACTCTAATAGCCCATTAACGTTGCCGAAGGCAGCAGCTCGAAGCGGAAGACCATCCTCCAAATAAAGAAAACTGCCTTGACCTGCACCGCCTGTAAGAACCGGGGAGCGTATGGCGGTGAGGTGCTGCTGTCCGTTGGTGTTTTGCAGCATAACACCCGGCGCTTGGTTTAATATTTGGTCGACTGCCGTACTTGGCGTGAGCGGGAGTTGATTTGCGTCGAGTGTTGATACCGATGCCGCAATCTCGCTGCGTGATTGCCCTAAACGGTTTCCGGTGACAATAACCTCCTCAAGCGGCTCGGTGTTGATACCGGCCGCGACCAAAAGCTCTATCATGAGACTAGTCCTTTGGCGTAATGCGCAACAGCTGACCCGACTCTGAGTCGGTTAGAACGTACACCGAACCGTCGGGTGCTTGGCGCACATCGCGAAAGCGCTGGTTGAGCTCTGTAAGCAACCGATGCTGGCCGGCGATGGTGCCGTTTTCCATATCAACGTAACGCAGTTCTTTGCCCGCGAGTGTTGATACCAAGAAGTCGCCATCCCATTGCGTAAACTGAGAATCACGGAGTTGTACAAAGCCAGAAGGCGCAATTGAAGGTACCCAGTAGAGTAGCGGTTGTTCCATATTAGG
>JABXIR010000099.1 GCA_013372965.1 Gammaproteobacteria bacterium | reverse complement strand
TTGCAGAAAGCAACGCCATCGCCGGAACGATATGTTTTAATGTCATTTTACTTCCTAAAGGTCTGTCGTTTTAATGTCCGAACACGACTTAGTTTACACACAAACAGAGGAATTTCAGCACCGAGTGCTCATCTGTTTGGCGAATATCCCCTCTGGGCGCTGGGTGTCCTACCAACAACTGGGGCAACAAGCAGGCTTTGAACGCCGCGCGAGACACGTCGCCAAATTACTCAAAAACCTTCCCGATGATACCAAACTGCCGTGGCACCGAGTCGTGGGCGCGGGCGGCGTGATAAAACTTCCGGCCGACACCCCCGCTGGCAAGACTCAACGGGAACGACTCGCCAGTGAAGGGTGGTTAATCAGTCCGTCTGGGCGTCTTCGTTAAACATCAGCTTACGACTCAGCCACCAAGCCATCAACATCGCTGGTATACCAAACAATGCACACAAGCTGAAGAACTCGGCAAAACCATAGTGATCAACAAGCCAACCGGAGCTCGTACTGAAAACTTTTCCCGGTAGCGTCATCAGCGAGCTAAACAAGGCGTATTGTGTTGCGGTGTAACTGCGGTTAGTTAATGCCGACAAGAATGCAACAAATGCGGTATTCGCGACACCGCCTGCCAAGTTATCCGCGGAGATCACCAGAGTCAGCGCGCTCAAATCATAGCCGACGGTAGCAAGCCAGCTGAACAGCAGGTTGGTCACCGCCACTAGGATCGCGCCGACGATGAGAGGCTCGTATATTCCGCGTTTGACGACCCACACGCCCGCTAAAAAGGCGCCCGCGATCGTCATAAAGAAACCGAAGATTTTAACAACGTTGGCGATTTCGGTTTTTGAATATCCAAGCTCATAGTACAGCGGGTTCGCCATACCACCCATGGCGATATCACTGATGCGATAGCCGGCCACGAATATGAGTAAAAACCATGCAATCGTTTTATAGCGTTGCCAAAAGTCACTGAATGGAGCCACCACTGTTCGTTGAAGGATCTCACGAATTGAAAAGGGGCGCGTTTGAGTGTCGATGCCATCATTTGCCAGTAACAGTACCGTGGCTACTGGCAGTAGCATAATCGCGGCCATCACCTGATAGGCGACTGACCAACTGCTGAACTCGGCAATATAGAGCGCCCCAGCGCCGGCAAATAACAAACCGAGTCGGTATCCAAAGATATAACTGGCCGACATCATGCCCTGAAGGCGAAGCGGCACGGCTTCAATTCTCCAAGCATCGAGCGCGATGTCTTGCGTTGCGCTCGAAAAAGCGACGCAGACGCCCGCGATTGCGATACCTAAAAGTGCCTCCGATGGGTCGATCGTACTCATCGCAAGAAGGGAGATCGCGACACCAGCTTGGGCCACTAACAGCCAGCTTCTTCGCCGGCCTAAACGATATAAAAAGGGAAGCTTTAAGTGATCGATCACCGGTGCCCAAATCACTTTGATCGAGTAGGTCACGCCGATCGCAGCAAACAGTCCGATGTGTGTCTTTGAAACGCCCATTTCTGAGAGCCACAAGTTAAGCGTGGAGAACACCAACAAAAATGGTAGGCCCGCTCCGACGCCGAGTACTGCCATCGCGACGACCTTGGGATTAAGATAGTCTCGCCAGTGATGATGGCTCATCACTACGCTTTGGTCGGATTTTCCCAAAGGACCTCCGCCCCGCTGTCTCTCGCTATCAGCCGAGCAGCGGCAAAAAAGTAATCCGAGGACCGATTGAGCCATTTGCATAGATTTTCGTGCTTAGGCTGACCGATCAGAGCTTCAAAGGCATACCGCTCAGCGCGTCGCAGAACCGAACGCACGACATGAGCCTTAGCGGCGGCCATACTGCCACCAGGAAGTACAAACTCTTTTAGCGGCGGAAGCTGTTCGTTTAGTTCATCGATTTGCGACTCTAATGCGCTAACATCCGCACTCGAAATCAACGAATAATCGGGCATCGCCAGTTCACCACCCACATTGAATAACAGATGCTGTAAGCTGCTAAATTGTTTCGTCAGCGGTGAGGACGCATCCATCAGAGCGATCAGCTCGCCCAAATGTGAATTAGCCTCATCGACAGCGCCCATCGCATGCATAATCGGCTGCCACTTATCGACACGTGAACCATCAGCTAGCCCCGAGGTGCCGTTATCTCCAGTGGTGGTATAAAGCTTGGATAATCGGTGTCCCATATTTAAACTTAGGTCGTATTATTAGATGCACCTATCATAACAGGAAGCAAACGATGACACAGGTAGATTTTTTGCGACATGGCCACTGTCTTGGTGGCGAGATATTTCGGGGGTCTACCGACGTTGAGTTGTCGCCCGAAGGTTGGCAGCAACTGAGATCCAAAGTCTCTGGGCACGAAACCCGTTGGGATCATATTGTGAGCTCCCCGCTACAACGATGCCGCCAGTTCGCCGAAGAACTATCGCGCCAATCCAACACACCGCTCACGGTTGATGAACGCTGGCGAGAAATGAGCTTTGGTGATTGGGAGGGTCGAGAAGTCAAAGAGATCTGGAAGTCCGATAAGGCGTCGGCGATTGGCTACTTTACCGACCCTGAACGCCAAAATACCGCCAACATTGAGCCAGTGGAAGACATCATTCACCGACTATCGGGGGCGTGGCAAACCATTTTAGATGAGCATAGCGGCAAGCGTGTGTTAGTCGTAGCTCATGGCGGAGTCATACGGTTTCAGCTTGCAGCGGTACTCGATTTGCCATTAAAAGCGGTTGGTCAGATTCAGTTGCCCTACGCTGCAATCAGTCGAATTACCGCTCAGGACACCTTATTGGGTTACCGCGAAGTGGTACAGTTCATTAACGGCACACTCGACGGTCACGACTAACGGCTACGACGATTCGTGACGCCTTTCTTAGCCTTCGTTCGGTTTGCCGCTTTCTTGGTGTCGCCACGTGGCGCTTTACCCGACTTCGCACGGCCCGCTTCCAAACGGCGCTTGGTATTAACTTGTCGGTCGGTGCGTTTCGCCTTGTGCTCAAAGGGGTTTTCTGTTCCTTTGAAGTCGATACGAATCGGTGTACCGACGAGTTTTAATACCTTCCTGAAGGTCTTCTCAAGGTAGCGAACATAACTGGTTGGCACTTTCTCGATCTGATTACCGTGAATCACGATGATCGGCGGATTTTGTCCCCCAGCGTGTGCATAACGAAGCTTGATCCGACGTCCGTTCACCATCGGCGGTGGATGCGAGGTCGTCGCATCTTCGAGAATACGGGTTAGGTGGTTCGTGCTGAGTTTCTGGGTCGCGCTTTCGTAAGCTGCATCGATCGATTCGTAAAGATGACCTACGCCAGTGCCATGTAACGCTGAAATAAAGTGAATATCGGCGTAATCGAGGAACACTAAACGGCGGTTTAACTCGCTTTTTATGTGCTCTTTTTTCTCTTGCGACAAACCGTCCCACTTATTGATCGCAATCACCAACGCGCGGCCGCGATCGATACAATGACCTAACAGGTGCAGGTCCTGATCGACCAACCCTTCGCTAGCGTCCATGACCAAAACGGCAACATTCGCGTCGTCGATGGCTTGAAGACTCTTCACGATCGAGAACTTTTCTACCGTTTCGCGAACATTTTTACGGCGGCGAACACCCGCTGTATCGATAATGGTGTAGTCTTTTTCATCGCGCTCATAATCAATGTAAATACTATCGCGTGTGGTACCAGGATGGTCGAATACGACAACTCGCTCTTCACCAAGGAGTCGGTTGACCAACGTTGACTTACCCACATTTGGGCGACCTACGATGGCCATCTTCACACGACGTTCAACACCATCCTCAAGCTCTTCGGCCGGAGGCATGTCGCCTAATGCGGCTTCGAGAAGGGATTTAATACCACGCCCATGAGAGGCCGCCGTTAAATGTAAGTCGCCCAATCCGAGCGAATAAAACTCGCCAGCTAGCGCCTCGGCGTGCAACCCATCGGTTTTATTAACCACCACGTACACGGTTTTACTTTGTTGACGTAAGTGATCCGCAATCGATTCATCGACGGCTGTTAAACCCGCACGACAATCCACCACGAAGAAAATGATATCCGCTTCATCAACCGCAGCAAGCGATTGATCCGCCATCCCCTTATCGATACCTTGCTCGTCGCCTGTAATACCGCCAGTATCCACCACCACGAATGGTCGACCTTCGAATTCCGCATTGCCGTACTTACGATCGCGCGTCAAACCGGCAAAGTCGGCTACGAGCGCATCTCGCGAATGCGTCATTTGATTAAAAATGGTGGATTTACCGACATTTGGTCGGCCGACTAGCGCAATGACAGGTGTCAAAATGGTTTTCCTATATACACAAAAACGGTCTACAGATAACTGTAGACCGTTCGAAATAATTTGAGCGATTAATCAGCGATTTTTAGCGCCGTTACAGTACCGTTATCGCTGAGAACATACAGTGATTTTCCACGCGACGCCATAAGTGATCTCACAGTGTCTCCTATTTTATAGCGAGCGACGAACGAGCCATCGACTTGCGATAAAACATGAACGTAACCATCACGATCGCCGATCGCCAGATAGGAGCT
>JABXIR010000067.1 GCA_013372965.1 Gammaproteobacteria bacterium | reverse complement strand
ATTTCCTTTGGCTCGCCCGCAACGTTTACACGAAGGTTTTTCGGACAAGTACCACGGATGTTGTAGCTATTATCGTCATTAACGGTGATTGTGCAGTTCGATGAGCTACTGCTGCCCGCCCCCACAGAGAAAATACAACCAGTGGTTAGTGAGAGTAATGACAAAATTGCAATCAGTCGGATCATAAGATTTCCTTAAAGCCTATAATTAAATGGTGTTAAACAAGTACGCTGACGGCGCTCGCGCAGCCGCTAAGTACCAAAAGTAAAGCTGATAGTGTGAGTAGTTTTAACATAATCGTGTCCTCATCAAGTAAATTTTTCCCATTCACTTAATAGACGCGACCGAAGCTGTTTTGGATGCAAAAAAAATTATGGTAAGGTACAAACATTATTTTGTGATTGATTTCACATAAAGGTGGGCTTCCCATGCGACTACTCTCAAAAATCTGCTGCTGCGCTTGCGTCGTCCTGTCTAGTGGGGTCGCTTTTGCTCAAGGACAAGGACAAGGAGGCGGCCCGCCAGAGCCAACGGGCGACTTCACCGCACTACTTACAATACAATCTCCCGTTGATTTCGGAGAGTGGGACGGTATTGATATAACCGGCGGCGCTATTATTCCGGATGCAAACGAAGGCTTTTGTATCATATATCAAGAACAAAAAAACAATACACTCCACAAAGTTGACTATGACTTGTCGTTAAATGGCGACGCTTCGAGCGGCCAGTACACCATCACAAATGGCACGTCAAACCTGCCCATCCGATTCTCGCTCAGCAAAGCCGGTACAAACATATCGACGTCCGGCGACGCGATAAACCCTTGGACTCCTGGCTACGTCTTCAGTGTGACCTTTGAGAACCCCGCGACAAAGAAAAGTGAACTCAACTCAAGCACCGAATTTCCAAATGGGTGCAACGATGCGAAGTTTCTTATGGATATTTCGATTGACGGTAACGATATCGTACAGCTGAACGATCGTTTAGGAACCTTTACCGGAACGTTCTGGTTATCGGTCACGCCCAACAACTTCTCTGGGAATAGCATTAAGCAAGATATTATCGAATTCGACGTTCAAGTCACCGTTACATCAAGCGTCTATATAACACAACTCCCTCCGACCCTCGACTTGACCACCACGAATTCAACAGACTTTTGCATTTGGTCATTCGCGGGCGACGACACGTCTCTTACAATCGCTGGCACCGAAACGCAGTCGAGTGGCCGGGAATTCTCGATGGTAAATCGAGACGCCGGCGGCGCCATTGTTGATACCATTGGATACAACGTACGCTTAGACTCTCTTCGAGATAGCCAAACGGTTAGCACGGTTAGTAACGGTGACGTGATTAACAACCTGCCAACCGTTGACGCTAATGAGTACAACTGCTCAGGCACCGACGGGCTCAATTATCGACTCACCTTCGACGTGGCAAACCACAGCACGTCACGTCCTGGCGAGTATAAGGACACGCTAGTATTGACCGCCACACCGATGTAATTCGGTTCCTCGCTACTTAGCAGACGACTGACGTCGCTGAATCTCACGAGCCTTTTGCTTTGCTTGCCTGCGCGCTTCAATCGCCTTAAGCGCTTCATCGCCTAAGTGCGCTTCGCCACGCTTCTTCGCGAGTTGCAGCTGGAGTTCACGCTGACGAAACCGTTCCATTTGTGCTTCCGAAAGACTCGAGTGGCAATGATGACAGCTTACACCCTGCTCGTACTCGGGTTTTTCTTTGTCTTCCTCCAGAATCGGCATACGACAGCCGTGGCACAAATCGTAATGACCTCGCGCTAGGTTGTGATCAACCGTGACACGGTTATCGAACACAAAACACTCACCTTCCCACATTGAGTCCTCAGCGGGCACCTCCTCGAGGTACTTAAGAATGCCACCTTCAAGATGATAGACTTCGTCAAAGCCCTGTTCTTTTAGATACGCGGTCGACTTTTCGCAGCGAATGCCGCCCGTACAAAACATCGCAACTTTTTTGTGTTTACCGGGATCAAGATTTTCTTTCACGTACCCTGGGAATTCTCGAAAAGTTTTGGTCTTCGGGTCGACTGCACCTTTAAACGTGCCTATACCTACTTCATAGTCGTTGCGCGTATCGACAAGAACAACATCAGGATCACTGATGAGCGCATTCCAATCTTTGGGCTTCACGTAGGTGCCAACCGTTTGCAACGGATCGATACCTTCGACACCCATTGTCACGATCTCGCGTTTTAACTTAACTTTCGAGCGATAAAATGGCTGCTCGTCCTCATAGGAAAACTTGTGGTCAATGCCCGCTAAGCGCTCATCGAGGTCGAACCATGCTAGCAATTGGTCAATGGCCTTCTGGGTTCCCGCAACGGTTCCATTGATACCCTCACTTGCGAGCAAGAGGGTGCCCCGAATATCGAGTTGGTTCATGAGATTTTGAAGCGGCGCTCGTAATGCTTCGAAGTTTTCTAGGCGCGTAAAACGGTACAGCGCACAGACGGTAATTGCTTTCATCAGATTCTCCAGCGATCCGGAACGTAAAACCGGAGCTAAGGGTTAAAAAACCTTAGTATAATCACCTGAGAAATAAACTCGATAGCTTAAAACGCGTACTCAGTCGTCTCGGTATAGTATCTCTATGAGATGAAAGCCGAACTGGGTTTTAATCGGCCCGTGAACTTGTTTTAACGCCGCTTTAAATACGACCTTGTCAAAGGCCGGCACCATTTCTCCTTGACGAAACTCACCCAAACTTCCGCCCTGTTTCTTTGAAGGACAGATTGAGTGCTTGCGAGCCAATTGTTCAAACGGCTGCCCTTGGTCTAATTTTTTCTTGATTGCCTCGGCTTCGCCTCGCGATTTCAATAGAATGTGTCGCGCAATCGCGCTTTTTGAACGTCTCATCGGTACCTCGTAATTTCCACAGAGTGGGTTTACCTCGTTTTGCTACTCCACTATATTGACCGTCTGCGAAGGAGCGTACTTACATGAAAGAAAATGTTTTAGTTGTCACAGTCATCATCGCCACATTTCTGGTGACCCAGATCCCGAGTGATGTTTCAGCACAATTAGCCTTCAACGCTGAGCCGCTTGTTCAACGCATTGAAGCGACCAGCCAGCAGATGGTGTCTATGATCGAAACTTCGGTGACTGCATCAGCGCACCAGTTCATGCAGAGTTTAGTCTTTTGGCGCTAAACGCAACGCTATTTTTCTTTGAGCCAGTCGAGTCAAAAACACTCGACCGTACTGGTGAAAAAATAGACGAAAAACAGACCCGCATTCACGATTGGGTACTAACGCAAGAGGATCCTCAAACCTTTCACGGCGTAGGTATGACAATCGACACCCTTAAAGACCTTTCCAATGATTTTCGAGCCATCGGCCTCGAGTTTCAAATCGAAATTTTCGAAGACTCTGATAGACTGGTCACTCGAATCATTAGCTAGTAGTCCTATGTCTTTCAAAAAATTGGCGTTATTGTCGATCATCGCACCCTTGGCAGGCTTTCTGCTCGGGCTCGGTTATGACTGGGTTAGCTCCGCACGATATTTTAACGGCAAGTACGCTCTCGAGCTGAGAGTGGTATTAGCCCTCATCACTATTGCGCTCGTCGTTGTCGGGCTGCAAAAGTGGATCATTTACAACGAGCGTCGGAAGATTCAAAAAATCCTAAAGAGCTCTTTACGCAAGGCCCGCCCTGAGCCAATTGATCGCACCGACAATCTTTGACCAATAGCCCTTGGCATCTTCCGCATACAGTGCCGCCTCCTCTGGACTTCCTGGCTGATAGTCCGCTCGAAGCCGAGAAAAAGAATCGTTAGTCTCTAGCTCGGCGACTACGTACGCATTGTATTCGAGCGCCTTCGAACGCAACCACTTCGATGCATCGACGTCGCCGTCTCTGACATAAGACAACAGAGCGCGACTAAAATGCACCCAAGGGTTGCTTTGGTCGTAGTAACCCAAGATATTGGCCACCGCATCGTAACGATCGAGCTCAAAGTAGGTGCTTAACAACGGTGCCTGTGCTCCAAAAACGTCGACCTGATCGTAAACGAGTGCCTTTTCAAAGCAGCCAGCCGCCTTTTCTAGTTCGCCTTGTTTGCGATAGCAAGTACCTAAACCCACCAGCGACTGCAGGAGAACATTGGTACCTGCAACCTCGGCTAGATTACCCATGTGCTGCTCGATAAACTCTCGCCCTAAGGTTCGCTCCGCGGCAGCGACCGCTTGTTCTAACGCCGCAATCATCTGCTCGATATTATCGGCTCGCTCACGAGCCAAAAGCTCCCAAGCTTCTGCACAGTCGGAATTATCAGACAGGATCGCCTCTGCAATCGCAATACGATCACTTGCGCTTTGCGCTGACACCATCGCCTCCACTCGACCATCGATACTCGGCTCTTGCAAAGCGCTTGAGCTCGCATCTTGCTGAGCGCTTTCATAAAGTGCCCATAGAATTTGAGGAAGTTGCGAACGCGTCTTGATCAGGAATTCTTCGACAGAAACGCCCCGACGAGCGGCCAAATCTTCAGCGGTTTCTTTAAACAAGAACCCACCCAACAGCAAAAGAAACTCATTGATTGATTGTGCTTTGACGCTCGTGGTAACCGAGAGTTGCCAATGATCGAAAAAGTCGGTGACACCTGCATGAAAGCCCGAGAACCATTGCATTAATGGCTGACGATCACCGTCGAAAAAGCTACCTGAGCAGACGTCCGCCGAAAGCTTGGGTAGACGATAAGTATGTTGTTCCATTTGTTGCTTGGCAACGTAGTACGCGCGGTACTGATATTGCGCCGCTTTTTTGACGTTCTCAGGCTCGATACCCTGCAATAAAATGCTAAACACTCTTGCCTCCGGGATCGCATGAGGGGCAAGAATAGCTGCTGCCATATAACCTCGCAGCTGTTCCCAATCAAACGAAGAAACCTCATTGCTACACCAA
The DNA here is from genome assembly GCA_013372965.1 of Gammaproteobacteria bacterium. Lineage (GTDB taxonomy): Bacteria > Pseudomonadota > Gammaproteobacteria > Pseudomonadales > DSM-25080 > Umboniibacter. Next base: position 7,814 of record JABXIR010000067.1, on the reverse strand, counting down.
TTCAACAACTGCTTTTTTTCGCTTGCGGATAACGGTGAAATTTTGTTTGTCATTTTATCGCCACGTTTATGTGTTTCCCTAGAATCAGCATTTTAACAGCATCACTTCGCTAAGTACGTAGTCAATAAACGAAATATTTTGCATCCAAGCCCTTACTCGAGGCGTCTACTTGAAACAACAACATGAACAACAGAAGGCAAATTATCATGAATCCCAAGGCCTCCGGATGGATCGCGACGCTGGCACAGCACCGACTAGCAGCAAACTTGCTGATGGTTATCCTGCTGATGGCGGGTGTATGGGGCGCAATGAAGCTCCACGTTCAACTTAATCCAAACCAAAGCTGGAACCAAGCTCAAATCCAAGTGATGTGGCCTGGCGCTTCAGCAGAAGACGTCGAGCAACTGATTACTAACCCAATTGAATATCAGATGCGCACGCTACAAGGACTTTCAAACCTACGTTCTTGGACGCGAAACGGCGGTACTTGGATCAACCTACGATTTGATCGAAACACCGACATCTCTGAAGCGGTTGATGAAATCAAGCAACAACTCGGCCAAGTCCGTGGCCTCCCCCCAGAAATTGAACCTCCGATGGTGAGAGTTAGCCGTTGGTATGAAACCGTCGCATCCATCTTCATTACCGGCCCTGACACTCTTGAAGAGCTTGCACCGTTTGCGCACGAAATCGAGCGTGATCTTCGTCGTGCGGGAATGGACGTTGTCGAACTTCGCGGTGTGCCTCGCGAGGAGATCGCCATCGAGATCGATGGTGTCACGCTAGTTGAAATGAATGCCTCCATTTCTGACATCGCCCGATCCATCGCAAGCCTCTCGAGTGACATTCCTGCTGGGACCATCGGTGTTGGCCAAGGCGAGCGACAGATCAGAAGCATGGATCAGCAACGAACGGTTGAAGGCTTCTCTCAAATGCCAATTTCTTCGGCTCGAGGCGATCAATTAGTGGAACTCGGCGATGTTGCGAATATCGAACGCCGCCAAATCGAGAATCAGCGACTCAAAATGATCGATGGCAAACCCGCCATCGAAATTCGCCTTCGTCGCAGCGATGCAATGGATACCTTCGATGCCGCTGAAATTTTAAAGAATTGGCGCGCAAGCCAAGAGGCTCGCCTCAATGCACAAGGTGTTGAGGTCCAGGTGTTCCTAGAAGCTTGGAAGTTTGCGAAAGACACCTTAGAACTGGTCTTTTGGAACGGTGTCAGCGGTTTGTTACTTGTACTTGCGATGCTTTTCCTCTTCCTGAACGGTCGCGTTGCATTTTGGGTTGCCGTTGGCATTCCAGTGTCGTTCGCGGGTGCGTTGCTGTTATTCCACAGCATTGGCGGCTCGATCAACATGTTATCCATGATTGGCCTTGTTATGGCCCTCGGTATCGTTGTCGACGACGCCATCGTGGTCGGGGAGCACTCGCTGGCTCAGTTTGAGAAAGGTTTATCCCCTGAAGAAGCAGCGATTAGCGGCGCCAAAAGAATGCTAGGACCGATCACTGCCTCAAGCTTAACGACCCTTGCAGCGTTTATTCCGCTTCTTGTGGTCGATTCGGACCAGATTGTCGAAATTCCGATGTTGATGCTCTGTGTCATCATTGTGTCGCTGATCGAGTGCTTCCTGATTATGCCAGGTCACCTTAAGCACTCATTCCGAAACATGAAGAAGCAAAAGCAGGTTCACCCACTGCGTCAGAAGTTCGACCGTGGCTTCGAGCGCTTCCGTGAAAACGTTGTTATCCCCGTGCTCCGCGCAGCGCTTCGTCAAAGACGCGTTGCTATTCTTGGCGCATTTTTCGCCTTTATTGCAGCGGCTGGCCTAATCGCGACAAACCACGTGAAGTTTGACCTGAATATGAACATCAACTTTGAGTTTGCCGAGGCGAATATTCAATTCACTCCGGACGCAACAGAAGCTCAGCGATTGGCCTATCTCGAACTACTCGAGGACCAAGTCGAAGCGACCAACACACACTTTGGCGGTAACAACATCATCGCTAAATGGAGTGAGCTGAACGGTGCGAACATCGGTAATGACTACCAACGCGGGTCGTCGTTCGCTAACTTCCAAGTTGAGCTAACCTCTCCCGAAAGCCGTGATGTGACACTTGCTGAGTTCCTCAGCCATTGGCAAGAGAATATTCCTCCTGTCCCTTACGTCGAGCAACTTCAAATCGAGCAAGGCGACCAGCCTTGGCCTGAAATCGAAGTCAATTTCTCGGGTGGAGATACGGCGACTCTTAAAGCAGCATCAGATGAACTAAGCGCCCACATGGCGACGATTCCAGGCGTTAACAACATTCATGACGACCTACCTTACGGTCGCGATCAGTGGGTGTTTGAGCTAACACCAGAGGGTCGTGCTCTTGGTCTCACCGCAGCGCAAGTTGGCTCTCAGGTGCGTACGGCCTTCGAAGGCTATCGCGTGCAGCTCTTTACCGAAGGCGACCAGGAAATGGAAGTCCGAGTGAGCTTGCCTAGAGAGGAGCGTCAGCGCCTTAGCAGCCTTTCGCGTCTACCAATCGTGTTGAATAGCGGAGAAGTGCTTCCCTTGGCAACGGTAGCGACCATTGCGAGTCGTCGAGGCATTGATCGCATCAACCACGTTGATGGCGTTCAGACCGTATCGATCCGCGCCTACCCAGACAAGTCCATTACGACGGCGGATGCTGTCATCAATGAACTTGAAGCTGGTCCATTACAAGAAATCGCGCAAAAGTACGGTATTCAGTCTGGCAAAGGCTTTTGGGCTGGCAGTCAAGAGCGCCTGCTTCAAGAGATGCAGATTGGTTTCGTGATCACGCTGGCGCTGATCTTCATCATCTTGGCATGGATTCTGCAATCGGCAAGCTGGCCGCTCGCCATTATGGCAGCCATCCCATTTGGCTTAACCGGCGCGTTCTTCGGTCTGTTCATCATGGGTTACAACATTACCCCGATGGCTTTCCTGGGCATCTTTACGCTGACTGGCGTTATCGTAAACGACTCGATCATCTTAGTGACCTCCTATAAAGAGCATCGCGACAGTGGTCTAGGCGCGGACGACGCGTTAGAGCAGGCGGTTCGCTCTCGACTTCGCCCTGTAGTTCTAACATCGTTGACCACCGGCCTAGGTCTTGTGCCGATGATGATGGAGACCTCTCTCATGGGCCAAGCGTTTATCCCTCTCGCTGCTGTAATTTGCTTCGGCATGCTCTACGGCACCGTACTCATATTGCTGGTCATTCCTTCGATCTTATCGGCGCTGGATACCATCAAGCTAAAACTGCAAGCAACACACGCACGTGCTACAGAAATGAATCAATCGACTGAAGAAGGAGCTCAAGCATGAAGTTCTTCAAATTTTCAAAAAATAACGCAGCGGTAAATACCGCTGCTAAAGCTGGCTCAGCTGTTAAACACAGCTACCCAGGTCGCTTTTTCAGAGCCCTTGGAAAGACAGGCAAGGTCGTCTGTATGTTCATCGGCTTAATTGGCGTCTTATTCCTACTCGGTGTGACGGGCGGAGCACAAAGCCAAGGACAGGCAGAGATTGCACCAATTCCGGTCTCAGCGATTTCCGCTAATCCCGTTCAGGCGGCTCCAGAGGTCACTGTATACGGTCGAGTCGAAAACCCGAACACGACCACCATTGAGGCGGCGACACTCGCGTACGTTGAGGAAGTATTCGTTCGCGAAGGACAGGCGGTTAAGGCGGGCGATGTGCTCATCCAGCTCGACCCGCGTGACGCGTCGTTATTGGTACAGCGTTCGCAGGCCAATTTGCTTCAAGCTCAAAGCGCGCTTAGCCAGCTTCAAGCTCAACACACTGCCGATCGCCGTAACCTCGAGTCGCACCGAGAGTTATTTGCGCTGACTCAGCGTAAAGAGCAGCGTTATGAAACACTGTATGCCAGTGGACAGCTATCGCTAACGGCACTCGAGGAATTGAAACAGCAGCGTCTCAATCAAGAGATTACGTTAACCAATATGTCACTCACCATCGACAACCACGAGGCGGCGCTCGCTGCCGCGCAAGCACGAGTTGAGAATGCATCTGCTGACTATAACCAAGCGATGCTAAATCATGAGCGTTTGACCATCCGCGCACCATTCAGCGGTCGGATTACCCAGCTTAATGCCGCCATCGGGCGACGTGTCGCTGCGGGACAGCCTGTTATCACCATGTTCGATGAGATGAATCACCAAGTGCGCGTATCACTCCCTGCCGATACCGCACGTCAAATTGAATTAGCGCTGGACTCAGGCAACGACGTTCGAGCAGACGCAAAGATCAACGGTGAGTGGGTACCCATGGAGTTTCTAGAAGTTGGCGCTGAAGTTCGCACAGGGCGAGCGGGTACCGATGTGATGTTGGCAATGGCCGACTCACGGACCATCGCTTTGGGTCGCGCTCTCGAGGTACGAGTTACCCTGCCAGTTAAGCATGGTGTCTACCAAGTGCCTGTTCAGAGCGTGTACGGTGATCAGTTTATCTACACCGTAGAAAACGACGCTCTAAAGGCCGTTAGCATCGACCGAGTCGGGTCCATTGAGGACGAACTTGGCAACATGCACATTCTGGTCACAGCTGAACTAACCGATGGCTCCCCAATCGTCACATCGACACTCAGCCGCGCGACTACCGGCACCCGAGTATCCATCATCGGGGCCTCTGAAAGCGTTGTTGAAGAAACAGACCTCAGCGGAGCGATTGCACAAACATCACTGAATTGAACCATTCACAACTTGGGCTCTTGGCCGCCTTCGGGCGGTCCTTTTTTGTCTGCTCGTTAGGCGAGCTATGCAATATCGATTACTTTGTGGGACTGCAAATTTAACCGCCACTCGGGATGGTCTAGGCAGTACTGAATCGTCTGTTGGGTTGTATCATCTCGATAAATAACATCCGTCGCTTGCCAGTGCGGTGATGCCTTGGGCGTCAAGTAACGGTACGATGCTTCAATGGCCGAGAAGCGCTCCGGCATGGCATCGAGTTGCGGAAATACCAACTTAAGTTCATCACATTCGTTCAACACGACATCAGCTTTTCCCTTCGGACTCAGACAGACCCAGTCAACTCCGCCCTCGGGAAGAGGCTGCGTCCCATTCGTTTCAACCGCCACCACAAAGCCGCGACTGTGCAAAGCTGCGACGAGCTGCTGGTCTAATTGCAACAGTGGTTCGCCCCCTGTGCAAACCACGAATTTATGAGTCGTATGCTTCGGCCATAGAGAGTCAATCGCGTCTACCAACGCATTTGCGTCGACGAACTTGCCACCATTAATGCCGTCAACGCCGAGAAAATCGGTATCGCAAAAATCGCAAATCGCCTCCGAGCGGTGTTTCTCTAGGCCACTCCATAGGTTGCAACCAGTAAATCTGCAGAATACCGCTGCTCTTCCTGTGTGTGCGCCTTCACCCTGAAGGGTGTAAAACATCTCTTTTACCGAATACATCAGGCTTCGTATTCCAATGGGTCGCTCGCGTGATTCAATTCGAACGCCTCGAGTCGTTCGACACAAGAGCCGCACTTGCCGCACGCTTTCTCGCGCCCGTTGTAACAGGTCCAGGTATCGCCATAATCAAGCCCCATAGCCAGACCATCTTTAAGAATGGAGATTTTATCGCCATATAAATACGGCGCCACGACCTCCACGGGATCGAAATTCGCAAGAAGCGATACCTTTTGCATGGCCTCGACGAATTCGGGACGGCAATCCGGGTAAATGGTGTGATCGCCTGAGTGTGCGCCATACCAAACCTGCTGAGCGCCTTCGTTAACGGCATAGCCAATCGCAAGGGAGATTAATATCATGTTTCGATTAGGTACCACCGTCGACTTCATATTGTCGGCGGCATAGTGACCCTCTGGAATGTCGTCGCTGCTGTTAGCCATCAAGCTCGAGTTCGACATTAGAGTTTGCATGGCCGTGATATCAACGATGTCGTGAGTGACACCGAGTGTTCGGCAGACTCGTTGAGCATAATCAAGCTCTTTACTGTGACGCTGGCCGTAGTTAAACGACACTGCGAGCACATCATGGCCATCTCTCACCGCTTTATGCAACACAGTGAATGAGTCCATACCACCAGAATATATAACGACAACTTTCATACAGCTAACCTATTGAATCTCGGCGGGCGATTCTACTACTCGTCCAAAAAATATACAAAGTTTTGCAGGGATTTTCTGAGCCTAGACTAAGGTTGAGCCCTATCGCTAGTTATATATTCAATTAGTTGTTGGATTTCCTCATCAGTACAGTCGAGACACATTCCCTTAGCTGGCATTCCACGGTAGCCGGTAGTCACACGCTCGAACCAAAGGTCGTCATGGCTTTTTCGCGCACTCCAAGCTTCAGATTCAAACGCGACGGGCGCGCCACCGCGACCCGTCGAGTGGCAGCTTGCGCATGATCGCCAATAGAGCGCCGCCACTGAACGGTCGTCCGCTTGCGTCGGCGATTCACCGCAAGCAGATAAAAACACTAACGCCAAAGCTGCGAATAAAAACGTACTCCGTCTAATCATTGTTCGCCTCCGTTAGCTGAATTTTTAATAAGGCACCAGTCGAAGTTTGGTGAGCCCAAATTGCACTCTGAGTTGCTCGCATGTGACGAATTAGACCCGACTGAACTGAGGCGCTTTCTAGAATCCAACTCTCGAATGTCTCCGACTTGGGATCAAAGCGGACCAAGGTCTCTGGTCGACGCGATGACTCATTAAACCAGATACCGTCTTCGTAAACCGTAATCGCATACGGGTGCGAATCTGCGCCACTTGGAGTTGGCCACTGAGTAATATTGCCGGTCTCTGGCACATACCGCCCCAACAGTCCCTGACCGGAGTTAACGAACCAAATATCACCATTACCATCAATATCGAGACGCCTAACGGTCATTGGGCCGTCCGGTATGGTAATCACATTCACCGATAGATCGTTCGGGCTTATTTCGTAAAGGCACGCGCTACCATTACAGGCGACGTATACAGTCCCATTGGGATGGATTTTTAAGCCGTACGGTCTTGATGAAGGAATGGGCAACTCGACAAATCGAAACAACTCTGTAAACGGGTCGAATACCGACACTAAGTTGCTTTGCTGAAGCGTAAACCAGAATCGACCATCGGCAGCAAATTCACCCGTGTGAGGATCACGAGCATGCTCTCGGGGTAATTCATAGACACGAAACTGATCCGTCTCACGATCAAGGTAGCCAATCGTGCCATTTCGGTTGCCTAAAAACCAGGGAACACCATTTTCATCGATCGTGACACTGTGAGGATACGTTCCTGAAGGCAAAGGGTACTCGGTCATTTCGCCGCTACGCGAATCCAACAACCCTAACTGGTTACCCGTCTGACCCACCCACCAGACTTCGCCATTGAGTCCTTCGACCGGATCGCGGGCACGCTGCCCAAGTGACGGCGTTAGAAATATCTCAACGTCAATATGCCTATTAGGCTCTGACAGAATCGGAGCACGAAATGTGTTGGGCGCGTGATGCGAAGCAAGTTGGGCCACAATGGGGTTTCGTACGCTCTCGGGAAGCAAAACCATTCGATCGATCAACTTGCCCCAATCTTCCTCTGTGTAACCACTCGATCGCTGAATGTTAGAAAGACCGTGACATGCGGTGCAATGCGTCTCAATCAAACGATGTGAATCTTCTGCGATGGTATTGTGCGTAAAGCACCCTAGCATCAAAGCAAAGGCCAATTTGTTCATCATCAGTCTCCCAAAGTGATGACCACTACTTTGGCAAAAAACAGTGAGAATGTGAACAACGACATTTGGGCGGTCGCGCAAGGCCGGTTT
>JABXIR010000278.1 GCA_013372965.1 Gammaproteobacteria bacterium | reverse complement strand
CGCTCATGTCGAGAAATGCATCCACAAAGCGAAACTCGAAGACGGCGATTCGCCTCTTCATCACAATCTCGATACCTATGCCCCCAAGAAAGTGGTCTCGGCTGGGTTGTGTGAGATCATTGAAACCTTTCCAGATGGACGATTGGCCGTAGCAGTAGCGATGGATCGCCGATTCGTCTTAAAGTCTTGTCAACAAATGATCCCGTTCATGATTTATGAATGCGACGAGATACGTGATGAATCGGGCGACTCAGAGGAACGGTTGGCGGCTTCAAGACAACAGGTATTGCAAGGATTGCAGCGGATTCTCGTGAGCGCTCAGGTACCCAATGGGGATGAGTTGTACGCTCGGTTCGCAAGTTTGTCGAACGCGCTCCTGAGTTTTAAGATTTTCTCGCTAATCGAATTCGATGCGGATTTCATGCAAGCTGTGTTGATATCGCAATCGCCTCTAGAGCGTCTGCAAATGATTGAAAACGAACTTCGTCTAGCAGATGTGGTTCAATAACAACGCTCTGATGTTTAAGCGCGAATAAAGCGATATTCGATGGTGTGGAGATAGGGGCGCTCACTATGGAACACGCAGTCTACCCATGACGGGCGATTAATCGAGTCTACTCGATAAATTGGAGCAGGTTGCCTAACTTGCAGTGGTACCCTCCCAGGCATCCATGCTAGGGAGGTTAAAAGGGTACTGCGCCTCTACAGGTACTTGTTGAGAAACTCGAGGTACGCTTCACTCGCTCGTATGCGATTTTCTTTCTTTCTAAATCCATGCCCTTCGTCCGGGAACAGAACGTACTCAACCGGCACGCCATTCTGTCGAATCGCGGCCACCATTTCGTCGCTCTCTACTTGCAGTACTCTGGGGTCATTGGCTCCTTGGACGACGAGTACTGGACGTTGCACTTGATCCGCATGGAATAGCGGTGAAATCGCGCGAAGCCGCTCTCCGTCGACGGCGGGGTCACCGAGTTCAGCGTAGAGAGACTCTCGGAAGGAGGCCCACCAAGGCGGAATGCTCTCGAGCGTTCTCACCCAGTTCGTCACGCCAAAGATATTCACGCCCACGGCGAACTCATCCGTAAAGGCCATGGCGGCCATCGTGAGATAGCCACCGTAGCTGCCGCCTATGACGCCGACGCGTTCATCGTCTGTCCAATCGAGTCCTTGAAGATAGTATTTTGCGTACACCACATCTTGCAGGTCATCCTCTCCGTGCCGCAGGTCATCGAGGTGATAGAACGTCTTGCCGTACCCTGACGAACCACGATTGTTGATGGCTAACACGCCATAGCCGTGGTTGACGAGGTGTTGGATCGTCTCGCTATAACCCGTGCGCGACTGCCCGCCGGGGCCACCGTGAATCCAAATCACCGTAGGAGCGGGCGCAGTGCTGGAAGCCTCAATCGGGCGGTAAAGTAGAGCGGGGACTTGCAATCCGTCGAATGATTCGAAGCGAACGACTTCACTCGAGACGAGATTGTCAGGGGCAATGGCCTCTGGAAGGCTGGTTGTCAACTGAGTGATCGAACCGGTAGCGACATCAAGGTGGTACAAGTTCGCGGGAGAGGTATCCGAGTCGGCGTAGAAGACAAAGTACTCACCGTTCGATGATGCATTGAAACCGAATAACTCGCCCGACGGAAAGGTTGACGTATCGATGAGCGTATCCGAACGTGTGTCGCGGATCGTTACGCTAGTGGATGCATCTTCATTGATGCTGACTATCTTAAACTGACCGTGCTGAGAGAACGCGACGCTCGAAATATCCCAATCCGCGAAATGGTCGACGTGATGTGCTTTGTTCTCGATGTCGTACATCCAAGACTGAACGAACTCACCGTGTTGGTTGGTTGAGTAATACAGCGTGCTGGAGTCGGGGCTAAAGGTGTAGGCTCCGAATTGAACGTTGCCTTCATGATAGGAGATATGGTGTTTCTGACCGCGGTGAAAGAGGTATAACTCGTTATTTGCGTTACTGAGCGATTCGGTCGCGGCGACATACTCACCCGAAGGGCTAATTGCTTCGATACTCAGCGAGTCGGTATTTTCAAACACCATTTCGCGAGAGTATTCACTGGTATCGTATCGATACAGATCAAAGCTGCTCGAGTCTCGTTCGTTGGTGGCCACAAAGAAACTCTGTCGATCGTCGGACCATCCCCAAAACGAAGCCTTAAGCTCTTCACCAGGGGTGAGGTCGGTTACACTGCCGTCCTCAGCCATGACATACAGGTGATTGAGCTCGTTACCCCCTTGGTCTGCCGTGAATAAAAAGCGATCATCGAAGGGGAACCAAGACAGCGCCATATACGCATCGCTTTCGGAGAAGGTCAGTTGCTGTGAACGCCCGTCGGAGACATCGATCTCGTAAACATTAAACACGCCGCTTTCGTCGCTCGTAATGAGGACGCGTTGATCGTCGGCGCTAATCGAGCTTCCCCAATACGTGGTCGTGTCAAAAAACGTTTCGGCTGAGTAACGCTCAAAGGGAACTGGCGGCTCTGGAGGCGCTTCCGGCTGAGAACTGCAACCCGAAAAAAATCCGAGAAATAGTAACGTAAAGACTGCGCGTAAGCTTGGCATTGAGCTGTCCTTGATTTATCAATAAGTTATCTCAAGATTAACCAAGAATAGGGACTCCGCAAGTTTTACGCGCGTTGATTTGGTGCGAGGTTATTCTCCGCGCAAAGACGCGTCGATGTAAACGAGAGACCGGTTCGCCTTGTCGATACAGCTGTCGTAGCGTTCTATCGTCTGTTGGAACTTTGCAGCAGACAGAAGCGCCGCGGCTTTACTGTAGCTAACCGAGCCAGCGAAGCCTTCGGTTTCAGCGATATTTAGTCGCTCCCAGGCAAGATCAACCTTTGCCGCGCACGCACCACGACCGTCTTGTGTGGCGGCACACCCGCTAATAAGTGTGATTGCGAGTAACGATGAAACAACGGCTTTCATGTGTGTCTCCTTTTTTCGACCAAGCTTAAACCAAAGAAAGGTCGAGATAAACTCGTAAACCGCGATAACATGAACCGTTACTTTACCAACCTTGAGCTTTTAGTTTATCGTGTAGTCATCTGTCTAAAAACCAATATGGAATAACCCGATGATGACACGGCTAATTGCAGTACTTAGCGCTCTTTTCTTGGTTGCCTGCGCTTCAACACCTCAGGTCGATTACAGTCCGAGTTTCAAATTCGATGAAGTAAAAACCTACGCATGGGTTCCTCACGACGAAACGGCTGCGCAACCTGAAGATCTCACTGGAATTCTCGATAGTGGCTTGACGCAGTCGCGCATTATTGCGGCCGTTGATCGCAATTTGTCGACCTTAGGGTGGGAGCGAGTACCAGTGGAGCAAGCCGACGTGCTGGTGACGTTCCATTTGCGTTTGGACACTCGGCGCGAAACCGTCAGCCGATCGATGACGACGCATCCTTATGGTTGGTCCCATTATGGCGGCCCATATTATTATCGTGGATACGGGTACGGCTACTCGGAGCGGCGTGAAACTGAGTACGATGTCGGAACGATCTTGATCGACATGCTTGAGCCAACTGCTGGCGAAGATCCAGCGCTTATCTGGAGAGCTGTGCGCGAGGGCCGTCTTCGTCAGCTCAGTACGATTGAAAAGCGTGAAGAAGCGATCAACGATACGGTTGACTTCTTGTTCTCAACGTTCCCTCCGGGATCTGCGCAAGAATAATTTTCCTTAATCCGAATTTAAAGCACCCTCTCTGGGTGCTTTTTTGTAGTTATCTCATATCAAGGCCAGATCGGCGGTCGGCTGGTCGGGCGTTTCGTCTTATTGTCACACTCGCTTATTTAACCACTTAGCAATCCAACTGATATCGCGTTCGCATTTCTAAGGTTTTCACAAGCAGGCCACAAATCCATGGTTAGAATGAATATCACCAGATGTCATGGAGGTGGTCATGAAGTTTTCCCAATGGATTGTGCTTACGATGTTACTCACCGGTTGTTTCGAAGAGGTACCTCCGGCTGAGCTAAAGCTTCAAGAAGTTGAGCAGGTCGTTTTGCAACTTGGGCGAGCAGACTTACCACCTCACGAGAAGTTACGCCTAGCCGCCCGAGGAAGTCTAGCGTTGCAGGAGCTTACCTCGTTTCATGCGTCTTCCCCCCAGGGCAGAGCGCTGATGGAATCGGGTTTGGCAGGCTTATCTCATGCGGATATTCAGAGCTACTTTGAAGCTTACGAATCTCTGTGTAATGCCCATATGGATGAATTTGTATGGCACTTCACACTCCAGGATGAGCGTCTTCAACGCCGATATCGCTGGTGGTTGAATCAGACCATGATTGAAGTCGGAAACGACGTTTACGTTGTGGATGACATCGAGCGCTTAACCCAGGACTCGCTCGAACGATTGGCTTGGCATTCGATCGGAGCACAAAAACATCAGTTAGCCACTCACTTGGTGAATCAACTCGAGCAACCTTCCTCTGCGTTAATTGATGTTTTAAGGGGCGCTCAGCGTCAAGCGGAACTTGAAGAAAGTACTTCCATCAATACTCACCGTCGTGGCGGAATTCGCGCGATGATGGTGAGTGGAAATGTCGGCGGTGCTCACGAACGCTGGTTGTCCGTAGTGAACTCTTCTGCCACGTCAGGAGACGATAAGCGGGATGCAACTCAAATGCTTTTGATGGGTTACATTGAGGGAAACCGCTTCGATGAGCTTCACAGTGTCGTACCGGATGTCGTTGATCGCGGTGATATCGAAACCCTCGGCATGCTTGCTTCTGAATTAATCAAGCGGGGACATTCACTCGAGGCGAGTAAATTAACGTCTGTTGTGGCGGATTCGGATAAAGAGAATTACCGCCGGAAAATGGTTGCCTACCTCTCGGTCTACGACGATGTTGATGAGGCATTAACGACCCATTTTCAGTGGCGAGATGCCTCCGCTGAGCAACGCTTCTTGTTACTCGGTGAAATGGTTCGAGCTTATTCGGAGACAGGGTACTGCGATTATCGAGAATACGTGAATTGGGCCGAGTTGACCTCAGGCATTACAACGGCCTCACTAGACACGGGTTTGCTTGAGGCTGCCAAATAGCACCGACGTTCTAACGCTTTTTACCTCTTTGTTGTTGGTCAGTCGAGCAAAAATCCAGTCGCGTAAATGCTTGGTATCAATGACGGATACGTGAATGACGAGGTCTGACTCACCACCTGTATGATCGATGCGCAACACCTCACGCTCGGTAATTAATGAACTCATTAAACTGTCGATGGCATCTTGTGTATGGTGGGCTAATTGTACGAAGATGAGAACATCGAGATGTCGCCCTAGCTTACTAAGGTCGACATCCATTCGATACCCCTGAATGACCCCAGCATCCTCGAGTTTACGAATACGCTCTGCGACGGTGGAAGGCGCTATCCCAAGCGCCTCGGCAATCGATTTAGATGGTGTACGCGCGTTTTCACACAGGATATTAATCAGCTTAAGGTCGTTCTCGGTTAGTTTCATCGTGGGAGCTTAGCCTTCGATACGTTGTCGCGCCGTAGGCGACGACTCTATGTGTTTCAGATGTGTGGATTGAGTTTCATGCTTGAGCCACTCATCAATTGAGTCAAGGTTAAAGCCATCACTAAACCCAGGCAACACGGGGTCGATGTGAATTTTAGCGGAAGTCACAATGTGCGCAGCTAATTCACGGACATCCTCAAGTCCCATCGACACACGAATCGTGGTGCTGAAAATTCCGGCGTCGATCATGGCATCACGGCTTAATTCAGAATGAGAGGTTAATGCAGGACAAAGAACGAGCGTATTCGGTTGTCCAATCGATACCTGGTGGCTGAAGGTGGGTTCTAAAGAGTCGAAGAATTGCTTAAAAACCGACGTGGGTAGCTTCGCTTTTTCGAGGTCGAAGCTAAACAGTGGTGCAGGCAAACCTAAGTAATGTAACTCCGACATAATGTCATGATTTGGGTGAGTTTCGATGGCATTCGAGCTGACATTCACACTGGAATGACTTTCGAGGAAGCGTGTGAATACTCGCGTTGATACACACTTGTGGAGCATACGTTGCTCCAGTGTTTTCATGCCGGTCAGTACTTCATAGGCCTTGTCGGCATCAAGGAAAGCACCTTTGATGTAATACACATCCCAGAACATGGTGTCTTGCCAGAAAACACCCCCAGTCGTATGGCCCTTAGGTCCGAACATGGTTTCGATTTTACCGATGACGACACCTGCGGTCGCTGCACCGGTGCCAGCAAGGTCTTTGGTGTAGGAATGAATGACGTAGTCTGGGCGCTCGGCTGGGTTTTTGCGTTGTAATGGCCGGTTCAAGAATGGCGTAGCAAGGGTCGAATCAAGAATCACCTTGTGGT